>DATKAB010000091.1 GCA_035498555.1 Candidatus Sulfotelmatobacter sp. | reverse complement strand
CTGATTCGAGGCGCATCGCCTGTCCGATCTCGGAGTCGACCAGTGCCGCGACGCAGGCGGTGGATCGAATCGCGAAGAACAGCGACCGGTCCGGGCGAGGCGCATAGGACGCATAGCGAGGGTACGGCTGGGGCGGGCCGAGACTGAGCGTCGACCCGTCGGGGAGCACGTAGGTGCCCTCCGGAGTCCGGTCGTCGAGCGTCAGCGTCGTTCCATCCGCGAGCACGATCCGATTTCGCATCGGGTCCGGATCAATCGGACTCGATCTGCTGAGCGCGTAGTCCGCGAGGGAGTCCGCCTCGATCAGGAGAGTGTCACCCTGCCCCGTCACGAAGCGCGCTGGTGCAGGTTGTCCGCCGGTCTCGACGGCCCGGGGCGCGGGGGGAGCCGGACCACTCCCGGAGCATGCCGACCGCGCGGCTGCGGCGCCCAGCACGATCGTTACGATCCATGCGTTCGAGAGAATACTCGCGCTGGAGTTCCGACTCACTTCACCTCTTCCCCCATTGTACTCATCTGCATCACCCGCCAGTCGCCCTCGCGGCGCATGAGCACTGCGGTCTCGAGCAGCGAGATCAGTGTCCGCTTCTCGGGCGTCCGAAACTCGCCGACCACGTGGTAGCGCGTCCAGGCGACGGGGCCCTCGAGCTGGACGTCGAAATCCACCGGCGTGCGAATCATCGAGCCGGATTCGAGTTTCTTCTGAACCGAGGCGATCATCTCGTCGCGCTTGTAGACTCGCCCGCCCTCGATCAGCTCGAAGTCGTCGCCGGTCATGGCCTCGAGGCTGTAACGATCGCCGGTCGCCAGCGCGTCGCTGAAGCGCGCCAGCGTGCTCTCGACCTGCGCGATCTGAACCGACGGCGGCGGCACGGCGGGGTGGCGCAACGCCACCACCGAATCCGGCGCCGGCGCCGATGATGAAGACGGCGCCGACTGGCAGCCGCACATCGCGACCGCCGCCAGCGCGGCGCCGATCGCCGCTGGCAACGCCGCAGCATGCACCAGCACTCGCGGCCGGGACACGCTCACCCCAACTCCACGCGCACGTTGCTCACGATCTTCGCCAGCGCCTGCTCGACGACTTCGGTGTCGGGATGGCGCACCATCACGTAGCCGTCACCCTCGTAGGTCCCGGTCGGTGATGCGCCCTCGCGCGGCAGCTTCACTTCGACGGTGATCGGACCCAGCTCCGGGGCGACGCGATCCACGCCGTGAATCGCCGTCACGCGCCCGCGGCCCTGTCCGCGCAGGAACGCGATGCCCACTGCCCAGCGCCGCGCGGGCACGTCGAACTCGTCGAACACCATGAGCCGCGCCCACGCCTTGTAGAGATCGAGATCGTGCGCGTACGAGATCAGCGTGGTGAACTGGGCGCCGGGCGGTCGCGCCGCCACCTCCGAGATCGCGATCGAGGCATCGCGCCGCCGGAACCATTCCATGTGGCTCAAGCCGGTCTCCATGCCGAGCGCCTTGAGCGCACGCGCTCCGGCGTCACGAATGCCGTGGTACTCGGGTCCCGAAATGTCGCGCGGCAACAGCACGCACCACTGGATCCACGGGTTCTCGAGCACGTGGAGCGGCGTGGGGAAGTAGCGGCTGATCGAGTACCACTCGAGCTTGCCACCGATGCATACGCTGTCGAACGAGTGCTCGTCGCCGACGATGAACTCCTCGACCAGCGTGGGATCAGCGGACGAAGGCGGATCGGCCGCGATCAGTTGCGACAATCGCGCGTCATCGTCCACGCGAAAGGTATTGCGAGCGCCCGCGCCGGCCGGGGGCTTCACCACCAGCGGGTAGCCGACTTCGCGCGCGAAGGCGTGGAGGTCGTCGCCGGTGCTCGCCAGCCGATGCCGCGCGCACGGCACGTGCGCGGAATCGAAGATCGATTTCATGCGCGATTTCTCGCGGAAGTTTCGCGCGGCTTCGACCGACATGCCGGGCAGCTCGAGCGCGCGCCGCGCCTCGGCCAGCGGCACCTGCAGCTCTTCGAGCGTCGCGATCGCGCGATCGATCTTACCCAAGCGCCCCGCCAGCGAATCCATGGCCCACACGATCTGTGCTGGATCGAGGCAATCGTCCACTCGCCAGTGCGCGGCGAGCCGCGAGCGGAGCCCGGGCGGCAGACGGCCCTCGGGATCGGTGCTCACCAGCCCGAGTCGAACCCCCGGCAGGCCGGCCGCGGCGTCCACGAAACGCAGTGTCGTTTCGAGGAAGTAGGGCGCAACGAAGATGACGTTGGGCATGAAGGTCCGGTAGTCTAGCCAGCCCTTCGGCGAGGTGGCAAAGCCAGGCGGCGCCCGGTCGCGCTCGCCCTTGCCGCCGGCAGACACCGCGCCGAGCCCAATCCCATGTCCGACACCACCCCCTTGCGCATCGCGTTCCTCACCGCCGAGCTGGCGCCCTATGCCAAGACCGGCGGGCTCGCCGACGTGTCGGCGGCGCTGCCGCGCGAGCTTCATCGCCTCGGCCACGACGTGCGCGTGTTCCTGCCGTTCTACTCGCGCATTCGGGAGGCCGCCAGGGACATCTGGCGCGTGGACTATCTGCAGGACATTCCGGTGTCGCTCGGCCATGCTCACTATCGCTTCAGCGTCTCGACCGCGCCGCTGCCGGATTCCGAGCTGCGGGTCTATCTCATCGAGTGTGCGCCCTTGTTCGACCGGGCCGCGATCTACACCAGCGACGCGGACGAGCACCTGCGCTTCCTGCTGCTGCAACGTGCTGCGATCGAGTGCTGCCAGCGCATGGGCTGGGCGCCGGACGTGTTCCACTGCAACGACTGGCAGACCGCGCTGGTGCCGCTGCTGCTGCGCACCCACTACGCGTGGGACAAGCTGTTCGAGCGCTCACGTACCCTGCTCACCATCCACAATCTCGGCTATCAGGGCGTGTTCGGGCGCGAGATCGTTCCCAACCTCGATCTCGGCGCCCACTCGAACCTGCTCCACCAGGACGACCTGCGCAGTAATCTGATCGGATTCCTGAAGCACGGCATTCTCTACGCCGACATGCTGAGCACGGTGAGCCCGACCTACGCCCACGAAATCCAGACCGAGGGCTATGGCTTCGGGCTCCACGAGCTGCTGCGATCGCGACGCGACTCGCTGGTCGGCATTCTGAACGGCGTCGACTACGAGGAATGGAATCCGCAAACCGATTCGCACTTGAGGCAGCGCTATTCGATCCGCAGCCTGCATCGCAAGGAAGCCAACAAGGTCGCGCTTCACGAGAGCCTCGGCCTCAAGTACGAGCGCGAAGCGCCGATCGCCGGCATCATCTCGCGCCTCACCTACCAGAAGGGCTTCGACCTGCTGTTCGAACCGCTGCCGGTGATCCTCGCGCGCAGTAACCTTCGCCTTGCGGTGCTGGGGAGCGGCGAGCCCCAATACGAGAGCTTCTTCGCCGGGCTGCAGCATCGCTTCCCGGGGCGCGTATGCTTCTGGCACGGCTTCAACGAGCCGCTCGCTCACCAGATCGAGGGCGGCTGCGATCTGTTCCTGATGCCGTCCCGGTACGAACCGTGCGGGCTCAATCAGATGTACTCGCTCAAGTACGGCACCGTGCCGCTGGTGCGCCGCACCGGCGGGCTCGCCGACACCGTGTCGCTGTGGAATCCGCACACCCAGAAGGGCACGGGCTTCATGTTCGATCATTTCACCGGCGAGGGAGTCACCTGGGCGATGAATCACGCGATCGAGGCCTGGCAGGATTCCGAGACCTGGCGGGTGCTGGTCAAGAATGGGATGCGTGAAGACTTCTCGTGGGGGAAGGCGGCGCTCGCCTACGTGGAGCTCTACCAGCGCCTGGGCGCGCGTGAGGCGCTGCGATGAACGTCATCCTGATCGAGCCTTGTTTCCCGGCCAATCAGCGCGAGTTCGCGCGCGCACTGCACTCGGTCGGTGCCACCGTGATCGGCATCGGTGAGCGGCCCAAGGAGTCGCTCGACGACGAATTGCGCCGCTGGCTCGCCCACTACGAGCAGGTGCGCTCGGTGGTGGATGAAGACGCGCTGATGCGCGCCGTGCGCTGGGTGCAGGGAAGGGTGTGGGTGGATCGGCTCGAGGCCACCGTTGAAGCCCACATCATGACCGCGGCGATCGTGCGCGAGGCCTGTGGGATCCCCGGCACGTCGCGAGAAACCGCCTGGTTGTGCCGCGACAAACCCTCGATGAAGGAACGGTTGCGCCAGGGCGGGATTCCGTGCGCGCGATCTACGGCGGCGTCCAGCGCCGACGAAGTGCGGGCGTTTGCGCGGCAGGTGGGCTATCCGGTGATCCTGAAGCCGCGTGATGCCGCCGGCGCCTCGGGCACGCACCAGGCCGACGATGACGGGCAGCTCGAGCGCGCGATCGCGGCGACGCACGTGGATCGCGGCGCGTCGGTGGCGGTCGAGGAGTTCATCGAGGGACACGAGGGCTTCTACGACACGATCTGCATCCATGGCCAGGTGGCGATGGACTTCGCCACCCACTACTTCCCCAACGTGCTCGAGGCCATGCGCACGCGCTGGATCTCGCCGCAGTTCATCACCACCAATCGCATCGACGAAGCGCCGGCCTACCGCGAGCTGCGCGATCTCGGCCGCCGCGTGATTCCGCTGCTCGGCATCGGCACCTCGGCCACGCACATGGAATGGTTCTTCGGTCCGAAGGGCCTCAAGTTCTCCGAGATCGGCTGCCGTCCGCCGGGGGTGCGCGCTTGGGATCTCTACTGCGCCGCCAACGAGATCGATCTCTATCGCGAGTGGGCCAACGCAATCGTGCACGAGCGCGTTGCTCAGGCGCCGACGCGCCGCTATTCGGCCGGCATCGTGGCGCTGCGTCCCAGCCAGGACGGCACGATCTCGGGCTACGCCGGCGTCGAAGAGGTGCAGCGCCGCTACGGCGAGTGGATCCTCGACACCCACCTGCCGCCGCCCGGGACGCCGACCCAGCCGGTCGAGGCCGGCTACATGGCCAACGCCTGGGTGCGCATGCGGCATCCCGACTACGACCAGCTGCGGAGCATGCTCGACTTCGTCGGGCAGACGCTCAAGGTGTACGCGTCGTGACGGCGCGCGAAGGAGCGGGGGAATGAAGGCGCCCGCCCGGATCGTCGCGCTGCTCGGGCCGCAGCGCTTTCACCCTACGCTGCGCGACGTCATGACGTCGCTCGGCATGCAGGGCCGGGTGGCGGCGATCACGGCCGGCTGGCAGGAGCGCGAGCGCGAGGACCAGGATCTGCGCGACCACCTCGACGAGCGCACCGTCAACCTCGAGCTGTACGCGCGCGGCGAGCGTGTCGCGCAGCGCGATCCCGAGCTGGCGGCCGCGCATCACGCCCGCCAGGACCGGGTGCGACGGCTGCAGGAGCTGTACCGGCAGCGACTGGCGTTCGCGCTCGACGCCTGCGCCGTGCTGGCGCGCGCGCCCGGCGCCGACGCCGATCTCGACCACGAGCGCCGCGCCGCGCGCGAGGCGGTGCGCGCACTCGATGCCGCGCATCTGCAGCGACTGCGCGAGATTCACGCCGAGTTCGAATCCCGCATGAAGCCGGCCGAACGCGAAGCGGTGATCCACGAGCGCACCGAAATCGCGCGTCTGATGGATTCCACCGACGCCGTGGCGATCGCCGGCGGCCACGTGGCGGTGTTGCTCAACCGGCTCCGGCAGTTCGACATCGCCGGCTTGCTCGGCGGCCGCGCCGTGTTCGCGTGGTCCGCCGGGGCGATGGCGATCGCCGAGCACGTGGTGCTGTTCTACGACCTGACCCCGCACGGCTCGAGCTGGCCGGAAGTGCTGGACGAAGGTCTGGGCGTGGTGAAAGGAGTGGTGCCGCTCCCTCACGCCCGCCGCCGGCTCAATCTCGACGATCGCGTGCGTGTCTCGCTGATGGCGTCGCGCTTCGAGCCGGCGATGTGTGCGGCGCTCGAAGACGGCGCGGCGCTGGTCGTGCGGCCCGACGGCTGGAGCGCGGGTGAGGGTGCGCGGCGCCTGAGCCAGGCCGGCGCGGTCGAGCCGCTGGGGGTCGCGTGATCACGGCGATGCTGCCGGCGGCGTTGCGGCCGCTGTTCGCGATGGGGCCGCCCAACCCGGCGGCGGTCGAGGACTTCCTGGCTCGCAGCCGGTTCCCGCTGGTCCACGGCACCAGCTGCACCTTCGTATGGCATGGCGAAGCCGACGCCGTGTCGCTCAAGCACTGGATCTTCGGCCTGCCGCAGAAGCAATCGTTCCACCGCATCGAGGGTGCCGATCTCTGGTACCTGCAGCTCGAGCTGCCGCCGCAGTCGCGCATCGAGTACAAGCTCGAAGTGGTGAACGGCGACGAGGCGGTGTGGATCGAGGATCCGCTCAATCCACAGCGCGCGCGCGATCCGTACGGCGCGAACTCGGTGGCATACGGCGAGGGTTACGAGACGCCCGAGTGGACGCAGCCCAACTCCGAGAGCCGCCCGGGCACGCTCGAGGAAGTGTGGCGGCCGAGCCCGGCGCTCGAGCGCGATGCGCGGCTCACCGTTTATCTGCCGGCTCGCTTTCGGCGAACGCGCAAGTATCCGCTGCTGATCGTTCACGATGGTCACGACTTTCTCGAGTACGCCTCGCTCCGCACCGTGCTCGACAATCTCATCCATCGACTCGAGATCCCCGAGATGGTGGTGGCGCTCACCGATCCCGGCCAGCGCCTGCTCGAGTACGCGAACTTCGCGCCGCACGCGCGGTTCATCGCCGACGAGCTGGTGCCGTGGCTCGAGTCACGCTTCCCGCTCACCGGCCGCCCTGCCGACCGCTGCCTGATGGGCGCGAGCATGGGCGCGGTCGCCGCGCTCTCCACCGCGGTCCGCTATCCCGACCGCTTCGGCCGCCTGCTGCTCGAGTCCGGCTCGTTCGCGTTCACCGACATCGGCGAATCGCCGCGACGCGGACCGATCGAGTCGGTGGTGGGGTTCGTCAATGCGTTCCGCGAACGCCCTCGCAAGGTGGCGGAGCGGGCGTTCGTGAGCTGCGGGCGGTACGAATCGCTGATCGTCGAGAACCGCTCGCTGGTGCCGACGCTGCAGTCGGCCGGCATGGAGGTGCGCTACGTCGAGGCGCGCGATGGCCACAACTGGGAGAACTGGCGCGATCGGTTGCGCGACGGGCTGACCTGGCTGTATCCCGGTCCGATGTGGATGGTGTATGAATAGCCGGCCATGGCCACTCTGACCCGTCGCATCGGCCTCTCGCTCGGCGCCGACCTCTGCTGGCCGATCTGCTACGAGGAGCTGATCAAGCGCCTCGACCTTGCGCTCAAGATCGGTCGCGACACGGTGCGCTTCGAGGTCGAGCGCGTGACGATCGAGCCCTACGATCTGCGCCAGAAGTGCCGCTACGACGTGGTGCTCGACCGCCTCACCCACTGGTACAGCGTGAGCCGCGAGTGGATCAAGAAGTCGGTGATCATGGACGGGCTCTACGTGTTCAACAATCCGTGGGCGATCCAGTCCATGGAGAAGCACTCCTCGTACTGCGCGATGATGCGGCTCGGGATGCCGGTGCCCGACACCTGGATGATCCCGCCCAAGTCGTACGATCCGAAGCCCGATCTCGAGGTCACTCTGCAGCGCTACGCGAAACTGTTCGACCTCGGCGAGGTGGGAGCCAGGGTCGGTTATCCCTCGTACCTCAAGCCCTACGACGGCGGCGGCTGGCAGGGCGTGTCGCGCATCGAGGACGAAGCGCGGCTGCGTTCATCGTACGAAACGAGCGGCACCCACGTAATGCATCTTCAGCGCGCGGTCGAGCCGTGGGATCTCTTCTTACGTTGCGTAGCATTGGGTCCCCAGACGCGCGTGGTGCGCTACGACCCGTCGCAACCGCTCCACGACCGCTACACCATGGACGAGGATTTCATCCCGGCCGAGGAGCGCTCGCTGATCGAGGACATGACGCTCACCATCAATGCGTTCTTCGGTTGGGACTTCAATTCCTGCGAGGCGATGCGCCGCGAGGGGGTGTGGCACCCGATCGATTTCGCCAACGCCTGCCCCGACTCGCAGGTCACCTCGCTCCACTATCACTTCCCGTGGCTGGTGATGGCCAATCTGCGCTGGTCGCTGTTCTGCGCCGCCAGCGATCGGCCGATGCGGCTGAATCACGACTGGGCGCCGTTCTACAGGATCGCCGACACCGATCTGCCCTATCGCGAGAAACTGCGCCAGTGGGCGTCGATCGCGCACAAGCGCTTCGACACCGCCCGGTTCGAGGCCTTCTGCGAGAAGCACCTGCCGCGCCTGGAAGAGGTGACGCGCGAGTTCTTCACCACCGAGGTGGCGAAGGACGCGGTGCGCCAGAAGGTTGCGGCGCTCTATCCCGCGCACGAGGTCGAGTCGTTCACCGATCTGTTCTGGCAGCGCATTCAGCGATGGCGCGAGCGCCCCGAGCCCGAGCCGCTGGTTTCGGCGAGCGCCTCCACCACGAAGGGAGCACACGGATCGTGAAGCTCACCGCCAAATGGCGATCGGATCGGCTGGGGCAGGATGTCAGGGTGGTGCGCTGGGGAGAGATCGGAACTCCGGTTCTGCTGTTCCCCACCGCCGGCGGCGATGCCGAAGAAGTCGAGCGCTTCCTCGTGATCGATGCGCTCGGCGACCTGCTGAAGGCCGGCCGCATCAAGGTGTTCTCATGCGACAGCGTGGCCGGGCGCGCGTGGGTGGAAGGCCAGGGCAGCGACCGCCATCGCTCGTGGGTGCAGAACCAGTTCCACGAGTTCGTGCGCTACGAGATGGTGCCGGCGATCCGCAACGACTGCCATTCGTCGGACATCGGCATCATCGCCGCCGGCGCCTCGATCGGCGCGTTCAACGCGCTGGCGGTGCTGTGCCGGTTCCCGGACGCATTCACCAAGGCCCTGTGCCTGTCCGGCACCTACGATCTCACCCGCTTTCTCAAGAACGGCGACATTTCCGAAGACTTCTATTACTCGTCGCCGCTCCACTTCCTGCCCGGCCTCTCGGGCCCGCTGCTCGACGCGATCCGCTCGCGCTTCGTGCTGCTGGCCTCGGGACAGGGTCGGGCCGAGGACATCGGGGAGTCGTGGCGCGCCGCGAGCGTGCTGGGCGGCAAGGGGATTCCGAACCGGGTGGACGCCTGGGGCGAGGAATGGCATCACGATTGGCCCACCTGGCGTCGTATGCTTCCTCAGTACCTCGCCGAGATGGCCTGAGCCGCGCGTCGCGGAGCACGTGAAGATGCCCGAAAGTCCCAGCCTCATTCGCAGCGCCCGGAATCTCGATCCGGCGGTGCCGATCCTGCGGGTCACCAGTCCCGACGACAGCATCCAGCACTGCGTCGAGGCCTGCGAGATGCACGTCGAGGATCCCGACGGCAACGTTCTGCGATTCGGGTCCGACTCGCACCCGCACGAGCCGTTCGGCGAGTGGCGTGATCATCGCCACGCGAAGCACGCGAGGGACGCAGAGTCGGCGGGCCCGCCCTCCGGGCGCGCCTGATCGGCGGAACGGAACGAGCCGCGATGGGCACTCAGCAGATCACCGGGTTCGAGGGCGAGCAACGGAGGCGCTTCACCCGCGCCCTGCTCGCCGATCTTCGCGCGCTCGAGAGCATGCTGGCGAGCGGCGCGATCGAAGAGGGCGTGCAGCGAATCGGCGCCGAGCAGGAAATGTTCCTGATCGATCGTAGCTGGCATCCGGCGTCCGAGGCGCTCAACGCGATCGAACGTATCAACGACCCGCATTTCACCACCGAGCTCGGCCTGTTCCAGCTCGAGATGAATCTCGACGCACGCCGGTTCACCGCCGACTGCCTGTCGCGCACCGAAGAGCAGATGCTCGAGCTGCTGGCGAAGGCGCTGCGCGCGCTCGCCGAACGCGGCCACGTCATGGTGCTGACCGGCATTCTGCCGACGCTGCGCAAGTCGGATCTCGGACTGGAGAACATGGTGCCGCTGCCGCGCTACCAGGCGCTCAACGAGGCGATGACCCGGATGCGCGGCGGCGAATACGAGTTCTTCATCAAGGGGCTCGACGAGCTCATCGTGCGCCACGATTCGGTCATGCTCGAGGCCTGCAATTCGAGCTTCCAGGTGCATCTGCAGGTCGGGGCGAAGCGCTTTGCGCCGCTCTACAATCTGGCCCAGGCGATTGCCGCGCCGCTGCTGGCCTGCGCCACCAACTCGCCGCTGCTGTTCGGCCGGAGGCTGTGGGCGGAGACCCGCATCGCGCTGTTCCAGCAGGCCGTGGACACGCGGCGGCCGCTCGACGATCGGCAGCGCTCGCCGCGCGTCACCTTTGGCAACGAGTGGGTGCGTACCTCGGTGCTCGAGCTGTTCAAGGACAACATCTCGCGCTTCCGCACCCTGGTCGGAACCGAGCTGGATGAAGATCCGTTCGAAATATTGCGCGGCGGGACTGCGCCCCAGCTCAAGGCGCTGCGGCTGCACAACGGCACGGTCTATCGCTGGAACCGGGCCTGCTACGGCATCACCAACGGAAAGCCTCACCTGCGCATCGAGAATCGCGTGCTGCCGTCCGGGCCGACGGTGGTGGACGAGGTGGCAAACGCCGCCCTGTGGCTCGGTCTGATGAGCGAGCTCGGGAGCCAGATCGAAGACGTCACGCGCCTGATGGAATTCGAGCACGCGCAGCAGAACTTCGTGACGGCGGCGCGCCAGGGGCTGGGTGCCACGCTGGTGTGGTTCGAGGGCGTCGAGATGCCGGCCGCGCAGCTGATCCTCGAGCGCCTGCTGCCGGCCGCGGCGGCCGGGCTCGACCGCGTCGGGATCGCCGCGACCGATCGCGATCGCTACCTGGGCGTGATCGAGCAGCGCGTGCGCAGCGGTCGAACCGGCTCGCGCTGGATGCTGCAATCGCTCGCCGCCATGCGCGACCACGGCACGCCGGCCGAGCGTCTCAACGCGCTGACCGCGGCGATCGTCACGCGCCAGACCGAGAATCGTCCGGTGCACGAATGGGAGCTGGGCACGCTTCACGAAGGCGGCGGCTGGCGCCACAACTACCTGCGGATCGAACAGTATATGAGCACCGATCTCTACACGGTGCACGCCGACGATCCACTCGAACTCGCCGCGAACCTGATGGAGTGGCATCGCATCCGGCACGTGCCGGTGGAAGATCAGGATCACAAGCTGCTCGGGCTCGTCACCTACCGGCAGATCCTGCGCCTGCTGGCGCGGGGCGGGCTCAACCACGAGGGCAGCCCGATGTCGGTGGGCGAGATCATGAAGATCGACCCGATCGTGGTGAGCCCCGGCATGCCGACCACGCGCGCGATCGAGATCATGCGCGAATACGGCGTCGGCTGCCTGCCGGTGGTGAAGGATGGCCGGTTGCTCGGCATCGTGACCGAGAACGACTTCATGCAGATCGCCGGGCAGCTGCTCGACGAGAAGTTGAAATCGTGAGCGCGCCCGGATCGAACCCCGGCGCGGCGGAACCGGCCAAGCCGTCTTCCGCCGCGCTTCCTCCGCGCGTGGTGGCGAGGCGCCGCGCCGAATCCGCCGGCCCGACGCTGCTGGTGATCGCCGGCATCCACGGCAACGAACCGGCCGGCGTCAGGGCCGCGCATCGGGTGCTGGCGCGACTGGATGCGAGCGCCGGCGTCGCGCGCGGCGAGCTGGTGGTGCTGCTCGGCAACCGCGGGGCGTTCGCGCGCGGCGTGCGTTTCGTGCAGCGCGACCTCAATCGCCAGTGGACGGCCGAGCGCGTCGAGCGCCTGCGCGAGGACTCCGCGAATCCGGCGGTGGCGCTCGGCCCCGAGGATCGCGAGCAGCTCGAGCTGATCGAGGCGATCGACGAGGCGATCGCGGCGGCGCGCGGGCCCGTCTACGTGGTGGATCTGCACACCACCTCGGCCGAGGGCATTCCGTTCGCGATGATCGGCGAGCGGCTGCGGCTGCGGAGCTTCGCGCTGAACTTCCCGCTCCCGACGCTGCTCGGTCTGCTCGGCAAGATCGGTGGGACGTTGCTGGAATACCTGACCGCTCGCGGATGTCTGGCGATCGGCGTCGAGGGCGGCCAGCATCAGGCCGAGACTTCGGCCGCCCATCACGAGGCGGTGCTGTGGATCGCGCTGGCTGCCACCGGGCTGGTGGCCGAGGGCTTCCCGCCGGATCTGCCCGCGCAACGCGAGCGGCTGGAGCGCGCCTGGCGCGATCTGCCCCGCGCCATTCGGGTGGATCACCGCCACCCGATCGAGCCGGCCGACCAGTTCGCGATGCAGCCGGGATTCGTCAACCTGCAGCGCGTGCGGCGCGGTACACTGCTGGCATGCGATGCGCGCGGCGAGATCCGCGCGAAGCGGGATGGAGTGCTGGTGATGCCGCTCTATCAGAAGCTCGGCGACGATGGCTTCTTCCTCGGCCGCGAGATTCTGCAGCCGCTGTTCCGGCTCGGCGCGTGGTGGGGGCGATTCGCAGCCGCGCTGCTGATCGCGGGGCTCGCGCTGACCGGCGCGGCCGGTCGCAGCGTGGCGAGCCCTCGGCCGGCCTTCTGTCTGGCCATCTTTAGCTGTCCGGCCGCGGCCGAGAGCGCGCTGTTCTTCGGGCCCAACGTGGCGCGCGTGGTCGCCGACGAGCACGTGAAGTTCAACGCCTTCACGGCGCGAGAGGTGATCTCGCAGCAGAGTGCACACGCCACCACCGAATTCGAAACGGTGAACGTTTCGGTTTCATTCGGGGAGGGGGCGGGGTGGCATTGGCTGGCGCCCGACGGGAGCGGGATCGCGCTCGCCTGGACGGCCGACTCGAGCCACGCGCGGGTGGCGGTCTGCGAGGTGCGCCACGGGCGTCCGGCCGGGATCGCTGGCGTCACCGACCTCGGCCATCACGAGACCCTGCTCGTGAGCATCTCGTTCGAAGGCAACCCCTGCGTGGGCGTCCTGCGCGTGATCCCAATCGAGCTCAGCGAGCAGCAGACCATCGGCGCCGGCGCCCACTACGATCCTCACGCGCCGAATCTGGTGGTCGGTGAAGCCGAACCCGAGATCCGCGGCGTGCTCGCGCGCGCGCTGGGGAAGTAGCCGGGCCGCCCCGCCCCGTTTCCACTCGGTCTCAGAACCTCCAGCCGGCGAAGCCGTCGAACTGGTCGCCGCTCGTATCCATCGGCTTGCCGCTCGAGTCGGTGCCGTTGAACTGGAACACCCAGTGCGAGGGATCGATCACCGCGTTGCCGGCGGCGTTCTGGGTGACGGTGAAGTAGAGGGTCGCGCGCGACGTGGTGGGATCGTAGGTGACTGCGATCGGCATCGGCAGGATCCCGACCTGCTGCGTCGGCTGGAGCGTCACTCCATTGTTGTAGACGCCGCCCGGGCCGCCGTTGGCGCGCGTGATCGACCAGTTCGAGGGGTTGCCGACGCTGCTCATGTCCATCGCCTGGTTGAACACGAACGACACCGAGAACACCTTGGAGGCGCCGGGAGTCGCGAGCGACGGATCGAGGCTCGCCACGGTGGTGCCGGGGCCGCCGGTCAACGCGAACGTCGAATGCGCGGCGTCCTGGTACGAGAACTTGGGCGTGAGCATGGTCAGCTCGATCTGCTGCGCAAGGCCGGCGCTCTCGGGGGTGTTGATGCGCTGGAGCTCGCTCACCTGCTGCTCGGCCAGGTCGGTGCGGCCCTGCTTCAGGTAGGCGAGGCCCAGCTCGGAGAACGCCTGGGCATTCATGCGGTCGAGCCGCGTCGCCTCCTTCAGGGCGTCAATGGCGCCGCTGGTGTCGCCCTGCTTGGCCAGCGTCTGTCCAAGGCCGAGGCGGGCGTTGGCGTCGCGCGGAACCATGCGCGCCGCCTTCTCAAACTCCTTCTGGGCGTCGTCGAGATGTCCGGTGTTGAGGTCCACGAAGCCCAGCGAGATCACCGCGTCGGTGTTGCCGGGCGCCGCGGCGATCACCTTCTGGAATTCCTTGCGGGCGTCGTCGTACTTCTGGGACTTCATGTAGACGCTGGCGAGCTGCATGCGCGCGTCGGAGTTGGTCGGATCGATGCGCAACGCGCGCTGGTAGGTCTTGATCGCGTCGTCGGGACGATTCATGAATGTGTAGGTCTTGGCGATCAGCGTGAGCGCGTCGGTCGAGTCGGGCTGGTAGGCGAGCGCCTGCTGGAAGGCGTTGAGCGCGCTCGTGAAATCCTGCTTCTGCAGATAGCGCGTCCCGGCGGCCATCGCGGTGTTGGCCAGCGAGGCCTGCTGGGTGGAGTCGGAGAGGAACGACATCGGGTTGTCGTTCGAAGCGTTGGACAGCGCGTTCGAGAGCCAGTTGGTCGCCATGGTCCCTCCAGTATCGGCAGATCGGGCCCCGGCTTGAATCCGCGACGGCCTAGCAACCTCCGTCGTTGCAGTATGCTGCGGCCGTGCTCACGATCTTCGATCACGCGCTGGCGTTGATTCTGGCGGTGTTGTTTCCGATCCGCGCCGGCGTCATGGGCTTCGGCCGGTTGAAGCGCGCCGCACCCCACGACGTCCCGCGGGTGCGGATGTGGGTGTACCGCGGGGCCATGATCACCCAGTGGCTGCTCGCCGCCGCCACGGTCGCGCTGTGGCTCTTCACCGGCCGCGCCTGGCGGATGCTCGGCGTGATTCCCTCGTTCAACGGCGGGCTGATCGGCGTGCTGGCGGGGTTCGCCGTGGTGCTGGTGGTGGTGTTGCGCCAGCAGGCGAGCGGGATGCGCGACGAGCAGGCGGTCGCCACGCTGCGCCGGCGCATGGAGAAGCTCGAACGCATGCTGCCGCACACCGCGCTCGAGCTGCGCTGGTTCTATCTGCTCTCGCTCACCGCCGGAATCTGCGAAGAGTTTCTCTACCGCGGCTACATGATCTGGTACCTGCAGCAGCTCGGCCTCGCGTTGATTCCCGCGGCGCTGGTGTCGTCGGTGATCTTCGGCTTCGGTCATCTCTACCAGGGGCCGCGCGGCATCCTGCTCACTTCGCTGGTGGGCGGTTTCCTCGCCGCGGTCTACCTGCTGTCGCGCTCGCTGTTCCCCGGCA
>DATKAB010000090.1 GCA_035498555.1 Candidatus Sulfotelmatobacter sp. | reverse complement strand
TTCGACGCGCGCGCCAACGGGCTCGAAGGCATCTTCTCGACGCGGCTCGACGCGACCGGTTATCGGGCACGGCCCGCGAACCTCGACGTGGAAGAGCTCAATCTCGCCGGCGCCTACGGACAGGCCGAGTGCGACGCCATGAATTTCAAGGTCGCCGACGAAGTGCCGTTCGATCGGCTCAACGAGATTCTGTGGAGGACCGCCCACTCCTCCGGCCCGCCGCCCCCGGTGCGGAGCGGATTCGCCCTGGGCGCCGCGGGCCCCGGCGATCGCGACGAATTGCAGCAGGACCCGTAGTCAAGTTCGCTCGCGCGGGTCCGAGACACCGAACTCCGCGAGTCAGCCGCCGGCAAGATCGGATTCCCGAGGGCGGCACGCGCACTGCGGGCCAGCCACATCGCGTGGAATCGCGAGCTCGGTAGGCCACCCGCGGGGCCTCGCCACCGACGAGCAGTCCCTGACCGAAACGTTCGCGCTCGAAGGATGTGCTTCCCTTCACGGACGGCTGGTGGTACTTGCTAGTGGATGGGAGCGTTGGCCCCGGCCGTTTCAGGTCAGGGCGCCGATGCTCCGAGTCTGAGAACTGCGCCGCGAAAGGACCTGGGATGCCGTACACCGAGCTGTTCCTTCGCATCGTCGTCGGAGCCCTCCTCGGCGGCGTGATCGGTCTCGAGCGCGATCGGCGCGGGCGCCCGGCCGGGCTGCGCACCCACATGCTGGTGGCGCTGGCCGCCGCCACCTATATGGTGGTCTCCACTCAGTTCATCGAACACCAGAAGTACGGAGCCGCCGAGCACGTCGAGGTCGACGTCTCGAGAATCGCGGCCTCGATCGTGACCGGCATCGGCTTCCTGGGCGGTGGCGCCATCATGCGCACCGGACTCAACGTCCTCGGGCTCACCACCGCCGCGGGGATCTGGCTGGTCGGTGCGATCGGCATGGCCTCGGGTGGCGGCATGTACGCCACTGCGGTCTACGTCACCGTGCTGGGCCTCATCGCGCTCACCGTGCTGCGGCGGTTCGAGGACAAGGACGACCATCTTGACGTGCGCCGGGTCCTGGTGACGCTTCGTGCCACGCCGTCGCTCGACGAAGTGATCTCGCGACTCTCGTCACTTTCCGTACAGACCAGTGTTCTGCAGAGCGAGCGACTCCTCACCGAGGATCGGCTCGTGGCGACGCTCGAGGTCCGCGCCCCCCGAGCGATCACTCAGGGCCAGCTGCTCGACCTGGTCTCACCCTCGGCCGGGCTCGAGCGAGCAAAGGTCGAGCGCGCCGAGGGTTGAGCCGCGGCAGAGTCGACGGTGGCGGGTCAGGGCCCGGCTCGCATCTTCTCCCTTGACCCGGCTCGCCCGCGGTGGGACAACCGTGGGGCGCTTCGGCGGGATCCGACTTCTCTCCGGCAGCGTACCTTTCCAGCCACGAAGGCGTCGCCATGCCGCCCCCCTCGCGCCCGCGCTTTCGCTCCGCCGACCACGGAGCTCGGGCCGACTCGCGCCTCGCGAGTCCTGAAGTTCCGCACCGCCGAACTTGGTTCGATGGTTACTGCGGGCACGCGCGCGACCCTCCCGCCTGCGCGCCCAGGAGACACCCGACGCATCACCTCAGGCGTGGTGCACCCCAGCTGAATCGCCCGAGGAGGCCGCCAAGATGGGAGGTACTTCATGAACCGCAGGCTAGCTCTTCTGCTGCTCACCGCTGCGGTCGCGCTCGTGGCATTCGCTCCGCGCACTTCCCGTGCGCAGGCAAATCCGCCGACCGTCGACCCGACTCACTACTGGACGTATCAACTCGAGCGCCCGTTCGGGATGCCGACTCCGATTCTGGCGCGCGACCAGTTCTTCCTCGGCTACACGCCGCTGCTCGTGGACTCGCTCGAGCGGCTGGTGAACTGGGTCTACAAGAACAACTCGCCGGTGCGCGACACGATGATCCACTACACGTGGTGGAACATCGCCACCAAGTTGCCGATGCACGCCTCGGCGATTCTGCAGAACCAGTTCGGGCAATATCCGATCGACGTGTTCGATCTCGACTTCATGCTGGTGCCGGCGTGGAAGAACTACCAGAGCCCGGTATTTCCGATCGCGAACCACTACCTCTGCTATCACGCCCAGGGTCCGCCGCCGCCGTTCGGCGTCGAACTGCGCGACGAATGGCGGACGGACTTCCAGTACCCGGGGCCGCTCCAGTTCCTGTGCGTCCCGTGCTGGAAGGAGCACAACGGACAGATCTTCGCGCCGGTGGATACGGTCACGCATCTCGCGCTCTATCCGATCATGCCGCAGTCGCCGGTGTTCTATCCGTTGATTTCGGACCAGTTCCTGTCCTATCCGCAGTACGTCTTCCAGCGTCCGGTCGAGTACCTGATGGTGCCTTCGGTCAAGACGCTGATTCCGACCGACACCAAGAACACGACGTGGGGAAGGATCAAGCAGATCTATCGCTAGTCCGACTCGCGACATCACTGGAATCAATCGGCGGCCGCCTCGCCATCGGGGCGGCCGCCGTTCGCCGGAGCCGGCGAGACGCGCGTTCAGCGCGAACCGTCGCGGGCAGCCGCCACGGGGCTGTCTTCGCCGAGCAGCGTGGCAAGCCCCTCGAGTTCCTGGGCGCTCGGATCGCCCGGCTCGAGATGGCGGATGCGCAGGCGCTGGTCCACCAGGCACCAGGCGGGCGCCGCCTTCTGGTCCGCGCTCGAGATGCCGAACTGCAAGGCGACGTAGCCGCTCGGGTCGGAGAGCAGACTGTAGGTGAGGCCGAGCCGCTCGAGCGTCTGCCAGTTGGCCCCGTCGCTCGCGCCCAGCACCACCACCGGCTCGATCGACAGCGCCTCCCAGCGTTCGCGCTGCTTCTGGATCGTCGCGAGCGCCGCGTCATCGGCGCCGAACACCAGCAGCACCGGGCCGGCCTTGCACAGGTCGTGGAGATGGCGCCAGCCGTACGGAGTCGAGGCGAACGCGAAATCCGGGGCGGTCACCGGCTCCGCTGATGCCGCTGGCGCGGGGGCCTGCGCGAACGAGGTGTGGGAAGTGAACGTGAGGAGTGCGGTGGTGGAGAGGATCAGGCGCGTGTAAACCATGCGGCGGTGCATGCGGTCTCCGGTTGCGAAGTCGGGAACGACAGAACTGGGCACGGCATGCGGTATCGGCGGCGTCGCGCGCGAGCTTGAGGAATGAAGCGTGCGGGAGCGCTCTGCTGGTATTGTTCGCGACCGATTTCGTCAAATTGCAACGAGGGGAGCGGCAACACGCACGTAACATGAGCTTCGAACACTCGATCGCACTGGCAGTTCGTAATCCGACAACCTTCGCGCGCAAGTGCCTGGCGCGCGCGACGGCGTTCGCGCCCGGCTTCCCGCGCCGGTTGTGGCTCCACCTCGGCGACGTGCGCTTCGAGTGCGACTTCGCGCTCGGGCCGAAAGTGCGCGACATGTGCTTCGGCGCCTACGAGCCCGAAGAGGTCGAGGTGTTTCGAAGCGTGCTCCGGCGCGGCGACGTGGTGGTGGATGCCGGCGCCAACATCGGCTACTTCACCGCGGTGGCGGCGAGCCTGGTGGGCGCCGAAGGTGAAGTGCACGCGTTCGAACCGGTGCCGGGCTACTTCGCGCGACTCGAGGCGCTGCGCGCCGCGAATCCCCGGCATCGCATTCTCGCGAACCCGGTGGCGCTCGGCGCGAGCGAGGGCCGGGCCGAGATCCGCGTCTCGGGCACGGGCAATCTCGGCTGGAACACGCTGGTGCCCGAGCTGATGTCGCGCGAGTCGGCGGTGTCGGTACACGAGGTGCGCGTGCGGCGTCTCGACGCGTATCTCGAAGAGCACGGGATCGAACGCCTCGCGCTGCTCAAGGTCGACGTCGAGGGCTTCGAACTGGCGCTGCTGCGCGGATTCTCGGGCTGGCTCGAGCGGCATTCTGCTCGCCCGGTCATCCTCTGCGAGGTGGCGCCCGGCGCCTATCCGCCGCAGGGCGCGCGCGTCGGGGAACTGTTCGAGCTGCTGGCGCGCTTCGGCTACCAGGCGAGCACGGCGACGGTCGACGGCCAGCCGCTCGGGCCGAACGACCTGCGCGAGACCACCAACGTGTTGTTCCGCGCGGGCCCCAGGTTGGCGGTATAGTCCGCGGCCGTTCCCGCATCGCCCCTCCACCGGAGACTCGCGATGAAACTCTCGACGCGATGGCTGTTCCCGCTGGCGCTCGGTCTGGTGGTCTCGATTCCGTCGGCGCTGGCCGCCGCGCCCGCCAAATCCGGTGGCGCGGTCATCCACCCGACTCCCGAAGAAGTCGTTTCGCTCTCGAGCGCCGGCGAGCTGGCGATTTCGCCCGACGGCAGCCGCCTGCTCTATGCGCTTTCCACCAATCATCTCGATCCCGCCGCCAAGCCGGCCGAGCAGGACAAGGATGCAGGCTGGCAGCGCGATCGGCAGCTCTGGTGGGTGAACCTCGGCGCCGGCGAGCCGCGCCAGCTCACCTCGGGCGCGGAGAAGGCGGGGAGCCCGCAGTGGTCTCCCGACGGCCGCGAGATCGCGTTCCTGAGAAAGGTGAAGGACAAGACGCTGCTCCAGGTGATCGCGGTGGACGGCGGCGAGGCGGTCGCCATCCCGACCGGCGAGCTCGAGCCGACCCACGTCCGCTGGTCCCCGGACGGAAAGTCGTTCGCGTTTCTCGCGCCGATTCCGGAGAGCAAGGACGCGAAGGACGAGAAGTGGAGAACCGGCGGCGTGGTGGACTGGGGCGATCAGTGGCGCGACGACGTGTTGTGGGTGGTGGGGCGCGCCGGAGGCGAGCCGCGGCGCGTCACGGCAGCTGACGAAAACGTCGCAGACTTCCAATGGTCTCCCGACGGCGCGAAGTTCGTGATCCTGACCAGCCGCAACGCCGATCCCTACGAAGTGGCCAGTCAGCTCACGCCGAAGCTCGTCTCGGTTCGCGATGGCGCGCTGATCCGCTCGCTCGGTGGCGCCGGCACCTACGACGCTCCGACTTGGTCGCCGGACGGGAAGCGGGTCGCGGTGCTCACCACCCAGCAGTCGCTCAGCATGATGAACGTGCTGCTGGTATCCGACGCCGGGACCGGCAAGAGTGCCAACGTCGTTCCCAATCTCGAACTGTCGATGACCGGCTTCGTGTGGAGCCCGGACTCGAAGTCGCTGATCGCCCTCGCGCTACAGCGCACCGGCACCGCGCTGCTGCGCTTCCCGGTCGAGGGCGGCGAGGCCGTCGATCTCGGCTTCAGCGGCCGCGTCGCCGAGCCGCCGCTGACCATCGATCGGGCCGGGAAGAAGCTGGCGTTCATCTCGTCCACCGATCGAGAGGCGCGCGACCCGACGGTGTTCGACCTCGACACGCGCCAGACCCAGATCCCGACCCACCTCAATCCGCAGGTCGCGCAGTGGAGCCTCGGCCGCGAAGAGGTCGTGCGCTGGAAGAGCGAGAATGGCGCGGAGATCGAGGGGCTCCTGCTGGTGAGCCCGCAGGCGCACGCCGGCGCCCCGGCGCCCCTGTTCGTCTATCCGCACGGTGGTCCCGACGCGGCGACGCCGCAGAGCTTCAGCGGCTTCATCCAGTTCTTCGCGGCCCACGGTTATTCGGTGTTCATGCCCAACTATCGCGGCAGCCTCGCCTACGGTCATGATTTCTACGCCGCCAACCGCGGCCGCCTCGGCGAGATCGAGTTCCGCGATATCGAAAGCGGCGTGGACGCGCTGATCGCAAGCGGCAAGGCCGACGCGAAGAAGCTGGTCTACGGCGGCTGGTCGTGGGGCGGATTCCTGACCGCGTGGGCGATCGGTCACACCACGCGCTATCGCGCCGCGGTGGTCGGGGCGGGCGTGAGCGACGTGTCGGTGCAGTACTCGCTGAGCGACATCAATCACGGCGTCGCCTCGGCCTGGGAGTTCCTCGGCAATCCCTGGAAGCAGACCGAGAACTTCGATCGCTCGAATCCCATCCGATCGATCAAGAACGCCAGCACGCCGACGCTGATCCTGCACGGCCAGGAGGATCCGCGCGTCGGGTTCACCAGCAGCGTCGAGCTGTACCGCGCGCTCTCCGATCTCGGCGTGCCGGTCCGCTTCTACGCCTATCCGCGCGAGCCGCACGGTCTGATGGAGCCCGCGCATCAGGCGCATCGGCTGCAGGTCTGGCTCGACTGGTTCCAGCACTATCTGACCAGCACACGGAGCTGAGTGCCGAGACTTCTGCTGCTCATCAGCACCCAGAGCTACCGCGCCGGCGCGTTCTTGGACGCGGCGCGGGCCCTGGGCGTGGAATTCACGGTCGGATCGAACCGTGCTCAAGCCCTGGCCGGGCTGAACCCGGCCGGGCATCTCGAGCTCGATTTCCGCGACCCGAACGCCGCCCTCGAGCGGATCGTCGAGTTCTCGCGCCGGCATCCGATCGACGCGGTGGTGGCGGCGGACGACGATGGCGCGCTGCTCGCCGCGCGCGCCAGCCGGGCGCTGGGGCGAGCCGCGCATACTCCCGAGGCGGTGGCCATGGCGCGCGACAAGCTCGCGGCGCGCGAGGCCTTCGCGCGCGCCGGGCTGCTCACTCCCGAGCATGTCACAGTTCCGATCGGCGACGATCCATCGTCGTGGGCCGCGCGAGTCCGCTACCCCTGCGTGCTCAAGCCGCGCGGCCTGTCGGCGAGCCGCGGCGTCATCCGCGCCGACGACGCGGTCGGGTTCGGCGCGGCGTTCCGGCGCATCGCGGCGATGCTCGCGGCCGAACCGCCGCGAGCCTCGGGCGAGCCGCCGATCGATTCGCTGCTGGTCGAGCGCTTCATCCCCGGCGAAGAGGTGGCGCTCGAAGGGCTGGTGACCGGGGGCGCCCTCGAGACCCTGGCGATCTTCGACAAGCCCGATCCGCTCGATGGCCCGTTCTTCGAAGAGACCCTCTACGTGACACCGACTCGGAAAAGGGAAGAACTCCAGCGGGAGATCCACGACACCGCGGCTCGGGCGATCGGCGCCCTCGGGCTCGGCCACGGCCCGGTGCATGCCGAGTTCCGCCTCAACGCCGAGGGCGTCTGGCCGCTCGAGATTGCGCCCCGCTCGATCGGCGGACTATGCTCGCGGGCACTCCGCTTCGGCGAGGGCGAGAGCCTGGAGACGCTGCTGCTGCGCCACGCGCTGGACCTCGACGTGCGGAACGTGAGGCGGGAGCGGGCGGCCTCGGGAGTGATGATGATCCCGATTCCACGCGCCGGAATCCTGCGCGGGATCGGCGGCATCGAACGGGCGCGGGGCGAGCCTGGAATCACCGACGTCCGCATTTCGATCCCGGTCGGCGCGCGACTCACGCCGCTGCCCGAGGGCTCGCAGTATCTGGGTTTCGTGTTCGCGCGAGGTGCCGAGCCAGAGGAAGTCGAACAGGCATTGCGAAGGGCCCACCAGCGGCTCACATTCGACATCGCGCCAGTATGAAGGAGTAAACGGAGTGTCCGAGACGACCAACGAACCCTGGGTCACGGTGAGCGAGCTCGCTCGCGAGAAGATCCTGGGACTCATGAAGAGCGACAGTCCATCCGACTCGGCGCTGCGCTTCGGCGTCACCGGGCGTGGTCCGGGCGGCTTCCAGTACCGGCTTGGATTCGTACCCGGCTCGGATCTCGCCGCCGACGATCGCGTGGTGGACGCGGGCGAGGGCCTGCGCATCCTCATCGACTCCGGTAGCGCCGAGCTGGTGAAGGGCACCGCGATCGATTTCATCGACGGGCCCGACGGCGCGGGCTTTCAGATCAACAATCCGAACCCGCTGTGGACCGATCCCCTGGCGCTCTCGATCCAGAAAGTGTTCGACGACGAAATCAATCCGCAGATCGCCGCCCACGGCGGCTGGGTGAGTCTGCTCGAAGCGAAGGACGGCGTCGCTTACATTCAGCTTGGCGGTGGCTGCCAGGGTTGCGGCATGGTGGACGTGACGCTCAAGCAGGGGATCGAAGTGGTGCTGAAGGAGCGGGTGCCCGAGATCCGCGAGGTGGTGGACACCACCGATCACGCCGGCGGCTCCAATCCCTACTACCGCCCGAGCAAGGGCGGGCGCTCGCCGTACTCCTGACCCGATCGCGCGGCGTCTCGCCGCGCGCCCTCGCCGCGCCCCGATCATGAAGCGCGTCGTCCTGATCTCGACCTACGATCTCGGCCGCTCGCCGCTCGGTCTGGCTTCTCCCGCCGCCTGGCTGCTCGAAGCCGGCCACCGGGTGACGTGCTGCGATCTGGCGGTCCAGCCGCTCGACGAGTCGGCGGTTCGCGAAGCCGAATGGGTCGGCTTCCATGTGCCGATGCACACCGCGACGCGGCTCGCGCTGCGCGTGATCCCGCGCGTGCGCGCGCTCGCCCCGCGCGCGACGCTGGTGGCCTACGGGCTCTACGCGGCGATGAACGCCGACAGTCTCCGCGCTGCCGGCGTGCGGCACCTGCTGAGCGGCGAGTACGAGTCCGAGCTGACCGCGCTGATCGGCGCCGAGAGCGACTCCGCGCCGCGAACCCTCACCCCGCTCGATCGCCTGACATTCCGCGTTCCGGATCGGGACGGGCTTCCGCCGCTCGATCACTACGCGCGACTCCGGGTGGGCGAGGACGAACGCCTGGTGGGCGCGGTCGAGGCGACCCGCGGCTGCAAGCATCGGTGCCGGCACTGTCCGGTGGTGCCGGTCTACGGCGGCCGCTTTCGCGTGGTGCCGCGCGAGATCGTGCTCGAGGACGTCCGGCGGCAGGTGGCGCTGGGCGCGCGCCACATCACCTTTGGCGATCCCGACTTCTGGAACGGCATCGGTCACGCGCTGCCGCTGGTTCGGGCACTGCACGCCGAGTTCCCCGATCTCTCGTACGACGTCACCATCAAGATCGAGCATCTGCTGAAGCATGCGGAAGCGCTGTCGGCGCTGCGCGATACCGGCTGCGTGCTGATCACCAGCGCGGTCGAGGCGTTCGACGATGCGATCCTGCGCAAGCTCGACAAGGGCCACACCCGCGCCGACTTCGGGCGGGCGCTCGCCCTGTGCCGCGCGGCGGGGATCGAGCTGCAGCCCACGTTTGTGGCCTTCACCCCCTGGACTTCGCTGGACGGCTACGCCGAAATGCTCGACGCGATCGAATCGTTCGACCTGATCGAGCACGTCGCGCCGATTCAGCTCGCGCTGCGACTCCTGATCACCGCCGGCTCGCGACTGCTCGAGCTGGAGGACGTCCTCGACCGGGTCGAGGGCTTCGATCCCGAGCGCCTGGTGCATCGCTGGCGGCATCCCGATTCGCGCGTGGACGACCTGCAGCGCCAGGTTCAGGCCCAGGTCGAGCGGGGAATCGCGAACCGGGAGAGCCGGCGCGCGATCTTCGAATCGGTACGACAGGCCGCCGGGAGGTTCGGCGCGCGTTCGCGCGAGCCGGCCGGCGCGCGGCGCGCACGAGCCCCGGGGGCGCGGTCCGATCGGCGGGCGCCGGTGCCGTTCCTCACCGAACCCTGGTACTGCTGAGCGGAGCCTCTGGAGGAGCCGGGCGCTCCTCAACAGCTGCCGGTCTGACCCGCTACTCCCAGCGGAACAGTCGGAGAGCGAGGGCGAAGCACACGACGCCCCAGGCGCCGAGCGCGATCAATTGCGGCGCGACGCCGGCGAGCCCGGCGCTCTCGTTCATGATCGCGCGCAGGCCGTTGTTGACCAGGGTGAGCGGCAGCGCCTGAACCAGCGGCTGCATGACCGCGGGAAACCGCTCGCTCGAGAAGAAGCTTCCCGACAGGAGCCACATCGGCATCATCACGAAGTTCATGAGGCCCGAGACCGCCTCGATAGTGCGTGCGCGAGAAACCACCAGCAGGCCCAGCGCGCTGAACGCGAAGGCGCCGATCACCACCACCAGCGCGAACGCCAGCCACGAGCCGCGCACGTAGGTGCCGAAAGCAATCACGCCGAAGCCGAGCACGGTCGCGACCTCGAGCAGCAGCCACACCGCGCGCGCCAGCACCAGCGACCAGAGATAGTCGCGCCGGCGCATCGGCGTCGCGATCATGCGCTTGAGGAGCTTCTGCTGGCGGGCGCCCGCGATCGGGAATCCCACGCCCCACATGCCGGTGCCGAGCAGGTTGAGCCCGATCAGCCCCGGAATCAGGAAGTCGATGTAGCGCGAGCCCGGGCGCGCGCGCGTGTCGCTCACCACGCCCACGCGATCGGTGCGGCCGGCGGCGCGTTCGAGCGCATCCACCGTGACCAGGAAGGCGAGCCGGGTTTCGGGACGCGACGGGTCGTAGACGACCCGGGGCGGCGATTGACCTGCGCGCACCAGCACCGCGATCTTCCCGCGCCGGAGCGCCGCGTCGGTCTCGTCGGCCGGCACGCGCACCACCTCGATGTCCTTCGATCGCGAGAGCGCCACGCTCACCGAATCGGCGCCCGGACCGATCTCGACACCGACGCGCGAGCGCTGCGGGCCCTGGTTGCGGAACGCGATACCGAGCGCCAGCGCCATCAGCAGCGGAAAGGCGAAGGTCCAGAACACGGCTTCGGGCTCGCGCAGGAAACCCACCATGCGCGCGCGCGACAGCTGCCACAGCGCCCGATCGCTCAGGCGCTTGCCGGTGAAGCCGCTCGGGGCCGGCGCGTGATCAGGCATCGCGCAGCGTCCTGCCGGTGAGGCTCACGAACACGTCTTCGAGCGTCGCGTGGTGGGTGGTGAGCGCCGCGAGCGGCAGATGCCGGCGCTCGAGCTCGGCGAGGAGCGCCGGGATGGCGACGTGCGGCTCGCGCACGATCAGCGCCACGCCCGCGCCCTCGATGCGCGCCTGGGTCACGCCCGGAAGCTTTTCCACCGCGCCCGGTTCGATCTCGCCTTCGACGCGGAATTCGACCACGTGATCGGCGCCCAGCGAGGCGATCAGCTCGCGCGGCGTGCCGAGCGCGATGATCTGGCCGTGATCCATGATCGCGACCCGATCGCACAGCCGCTGCGCCTCGTCCATGTAGTGGGTGGTCAGCAGCACGGTGCGCCCGAGCCGCTTGTAGCCCTCGATCAGCTCCCAGAGCTGGCGGCGCGACTGCGGGTCGAGCCCGGTGGTGGGCTCGTCGAGGAACAGCACTTCGGGATCGTTGACCATCGCGCAGGCGACCGACAGTCGCTGGCGCTGGCCACCCGAGAGCTTGACCACCCAGGCGTTGGATTTTTCCTCGAGCTGAACGCGCCGGATCACTTCTTCGGGCGTGGGACCGTGATCGTAGAAGCTGCGAAATAGCGTCACGGTCTCGAGCACGCTCAGCTTGTCGGTGAGCTTGGTTTCCTGGAGCTGAATGCCGAGCCGCTGGCGCAGCGCGCGGTCGTGCCCGGCGCCCCAGCATTGACCCAGCACCTCGACCGAGCCGGCGTCGGCGACGTTCAAGCCTTCGAGGATCTCGATCGTCGTGGTCTTGCCGGCGCCGTTGGG
>DATKAB010000089.1 GCA_035498555.1 Candidatus Sulfotelmatobacter sp. | reverse complement strand
GCCGCGAGCCCGGCAAGGAGTGCGCTTCCCGCCCATGAAGAGCCCTTATCTCGATCTGTTGAGTCGCCGCGTATTGGTGTTCGACGGCGCCATGGGCACGCAGCTCCACGCCGCCAACCTGTCCGCCGCCGACTACGGCGGCAAGGAAGGCTGCGTCGACTACCTCAGCATTACGCGGCCCGACGTGGTGGAGGGCGTGCACGTCGCGTATTTCGAAGTCGGCGCCGAGGTGGTCGAGACCAATTCATTCCAGGCTTCGCGCCTCCGCTTCGAAGAGTGGGGACTGGCTGAACGCACGCGCGAGATCAATCGCGCCGCCGCCTCGATCGCACGCCGGGTCGCGGATCGCTACATCGCGTCGGATGGCAAGCCTCGCTTCGTGGCCGGTTCGATGGGGCCGTCGGGGATGCTGCCCTCCTCGGAGGATCCCGACCTCGGCAAGCTCCGCCTTGAAGATTTGGTGCCGGCATTCTTCGAGCAGGCCGCGGGACTGCTGGAAGGCGGCGCCGATCTGCTGATCCTCGAGACCTGCCAGGACATTCTCGAGATGAAGGCGCAGATGCTGGCGGCGCGCGAGGCGTTCGAGGCCACCGGACGCCGCGTGCCGATTCAGTGCTCGGTGACGCTCGACCCCACCGGCCGCATGCTGCTCGGCACCGACATCCGCGGCGCGCTCGCCACGCTCGAAGCGATGGGCGCGGACGTGATCGGGCTCAACTGCTCGACCGGTCCCGATCTCATGCGCGATTCGATCCGCTATCTCACCCAGAACGCCAGCACGCCGGTGCACTGCATTCCCAATGCCGGGCTGCCGATCAACGACGGCGGGCGCACGGTCTACCCCATGAAGCCCGAGCCGATGGCCGAGACGTTGCGCGAGTTCGTCACCGAGCTGGGCGTCAACGCGGTGGGCGGCTGTTGCGGGACCACGCCCGATCACATCCGCTCGATTGTGGCCGCGCTCGGTGTCCATCGCACGCCGCGCCCGCGTCCGGGGCGCAGCGCCTGGTTCCTGTCGAGCGGCATGACCGCCACCGCCATGCGCCAGGAGCCGCGGCCGTTGCTGATCGGCGAGCGCTTGAACACCCAGGGCTCGCGCAAGGTGAAACGCCTGGCGCTCGAGGATCGGCTGGAGGAGATGGTTCCGGTGGCGCGCGAGCAGGTCGAAGGCGGCGCGCACGCGCTCGACGTGTGCATGGCGCTGACCGAGCGCACCGACGAGGCGGCGATGATGCGCCGGCTGGTGAAGAAGCTGGCGCTCTCGGTGGAATCGCCGCTGGTCATCGACTCGACCGAGGCGCGCGTGATCGAGGAGGCGCTGTGCGCTTACCCCGGCTCGGCGCTGGTCAACTCGATCAACCTCGAGAACGGCCGCGAGCGCATCGACGCGGTGATGCCGCTGGTCGTGAAGTACGGGGCGGCGGTAATCGCGCTGACCATCGACGAGACCGGCATGGCCAAGAGCGCCGAACGCAAGCTCGAGGTAGCGCGCCGCATCCACGACATCGTCACCGCAGAGTTCGGCCTGCCCGCCGAGCGGCTGGTGTTCGACGACCTCACCTTCACGCTCGCGACCGGCGATGCCGAGTTCCTGCAGTCGGGAATCGAGACCATCGAGGGCATTCGCCTGATCAAGCGCGAGCTGCCGGGGGTGCTCACCAGCCTCGGCGTCTCGAACGTCTCATTCGGTCTCGGCAAGGAAGCGCGCGCGGTGCTGAACTCGGTGTTCCTCTACCACTGCGTTCAGGCCGGACTCGACATGGCGATCGTCAATCCCGCCGACGTGATTCCCTATCCCGAGATCGCGGAAGAGGACCGCGCGCTCGCCGACGACCTGGTCTTCAACCGGCACCCGGAAGCGCTGGCCCGCTACATCGCGCGCTTCGAAGGCCGCACCGCCGAGACGCGCGAGAAGGCCGACCAGGCGGCTGAAGCCGCGATGAGCGTGGAGCAGAAGATCCACTTTCAGATCCTGCACCGCAAGCCCGGCGGCATCGAGGCCCTGATCGATGCGGCGGTGAAACGCCAGGATCCGGTCACGGTGCTCAACACCGTTCTGCTTCCGGCGATGAAGGAGGTAGGCGACAAGTTCGGCGCCGGCGAGCTGATCCTGCCGTTCGTGCTGCAAAGCGCCGAGGTGATGAAGCGCGCGGTGGCGCAGCTCGAGAACTACCTGGAGAAGAGCGCCGACGTCACCAAGGGCCGGGTGGTGCTGGCCACGGTCTACGGCGACGTGCACGACATCGGCAAGAACCTGGTGAAGACCATCCTGTCGAACAACGGCTACACCGTGTTCGATCTTGGCAAGCAGGTGCCGGTGCAGAAGATTCTCGATAAGGCGCGCGAGGTGGACGCCACCGCGATCGGGCTCTCGGCGCTGCTGGTCTCGACCAGCAGGCAGATGCCGATCGCGGTCGCCGAGCTGCACCGCAACGGCATGAAGGTGCCGGTGTTGATCGGCGGCGCGGCGATCAATCGCAATTTCGGCCGGCGCGCGGCGCTGGTGGACGGCGAGGTGTTCTATCCGCCCGGGGTGTTCTACTGCAAGGATGCGTTCGAGGGTCTCGACACCGTGAGCGCCCTGGGCGACCCGGGCCAGCGCGGGGAGCTGATCGAGCGCACCAGGCGCGAGGCGTTCGAGTTCAAGACCCGCTCCGCCGAGCTGGAACAGCGCGCCGCCGAATCGAGCGCCAGGCAGCAGGATTTCAAAGTGTCGGTGTCACGCGACGTCAGCGTGCCGGCGCCGCCATTCTGGGGCGCGCGCGTGACGCCGCCGCGCGACATCGCGTTCGCCGGCATGTTCGCGGGGATGGATCTCAAGACGCTCTACCGGTTGCACTGGGGCGCGCGCGGCAGCGGCCCCGAGGTCGAGAAGCTGATCCGCGACGAGTTCGAGCCGCGGCGGATTCGCCTGCAGCGCGAGGCGGAGGAAAAAGGCTGGATCAAACCCTCCGCGGTCTACGGTTTCTTCCCGGTGCAGAGCGAGGGCCAGGATCTGCTGGTCTACGATCCGTCCGCGTTCGCGCCCGGATCGCTCAACCCCCGCGGCAAGATCGAGGAAGTCGTGCGCTTCACCTTCCCGCGCCAGGCCGAGCGCGAGGGCCTGTGCCTGAGCGACTACTTCCTGCCCGCCGATTCCAGCCGCTTCGACGTGCTGGCGCTGCAGGTGGTGACGGTCGGCCCCTACGTGGACGAGCTGGGCGCGGCGCTCAATCAGCGCGGCGAATACGCCGAGGCGTTGTTCGTCCACGGATTGGGAGTATCGGCGGCCGAGGGCCTCGCCGAGTGGCATCACGCGCGGATCCGCAAGGAACTGGGGCTCGAGCCCGATCGCGGCAAGCGCTATTCGTTCGGCTACAGCGCCTGCCCGGATCTCGCCGACCAGGCGAAGCTCTTCCAGCTCCTGAAGCCCGAGGACGCGATCGGCGTGACGCTCACGAGCGCCTATCAGCTGGTGCCCGAGGCCAGCACCAGCGCGCTGATCGTCCACCATCCGCAGGCCATGTACTACATGGTGAAGAGCTAGCCGGGGGCGCGATCTCGGCCGGCGGCGATCAGCGCAGCGGATTCTCGAGGGTGAGCTGTCGCACCCAGACGCCGTGAACGCCGGTCTCGCGTCCGGCCAGCTCCTCGAATCGTTCGAAGGCTCCTGAGCGGCGCGGCGCCGAATCCGCCGGCAGCGGCGCCACGCCGCCGACACCGCGCAGCCGTTCGACGGTCGGCGCCGGAATCGCCGCGTACTGAATCGGCCGATCGGGACGCGCCGCCGGCAGGCGGGACAGCTCGGCCTCGATCTCGGGCACCGGGTGCGGGCTCGCGACCACCAGGAAATGCTCGCGCCCGCCGCGGCTCGTGACCGTCCAGGCGTTCTCCTTGCCACCGACCGTTCCGGGCAGCACCACCAGCGAGTCGCCACTCACCGGATTGGCGCGGTCGAACAGCGGCTGGGGAAAGAGCAGGTACGACTCGCCCCGCTCGTCCTCGTTGAGCACATACACCCAGGCCGGGCGCGAGGAGCGGAATTCGAGCGACAGCCGATCGCCGGGCCTCACTCGATCGCCGGGCGAGAGCCGGCGATAGCCGCCGCCGCTGCGACTCACCAGCGTCGCCTCGACGTCGTATGTAGTCGCGACGCTCGGGGCCGCGCCACGCGCCGGTGCAGGGGCGGTTGCGCTCGGCGCCGGCGCCCCGGTGTGCTGCGCCAGCCAGCGCGGCATGAACACCAGCAGCGCGACGGTCGCGATCAACGCCGCGGCGAACGCCATCATCGCCGGATGCGACGAGCGGCGACGCGCGCGCCGGTCGCGCGACGCGAACGGCTCGAGCGCGGCGGCGAGCTGGCCGGCGCTCGCGAAGCGCGCGTTCGGATCGGGCGCCATCGCGCGCTCGATCGCCTCGGTCAGCGCGGCCGGAGCTTCGGGCCGCAGCGTGTGCAGCGCGGTGGAGGGACCCCGGCGCGACTCGGCCTCGAGCTCGGCGAGCGTGCGCGCGGTGAACGGGTTCTTGCCGGCGATCGCGCTCCACAGCGTCGCGCCCAGCGCATAGAGGTCGGATCGCGGCGTCGCGGACTGGCCATCGAGCCGCTCCGGCGACATGAACATCGGCGTGCCCGGAATCCGCACGCGCTCGGCCTCGGGAACAAAGCGGCGCTGGCCGAGTCCGAAATCGGTGAGGACGACGCGGCCGTCGGATTCGATTAGCACGTTGGCGGGCTTGAGATCGCGGTGGACGAGACCAGCGGCGTGCACGGCGGCCAGCGCGCGCGCCAGCTCCAGGCCAATCCGCGCGACTTCGGCGGGCGGCAGCGCGCCCTGCCGCTCGATCCGTTTATCGAGAGTCTCGCCGCGCAGGAACTCCATCCACAGGCCGGGGTGCCCCTCGAACTCGCCGGCGCCGAACACAGTCACCACGTTGGGGTGCCGCACGCGCGCCAGCGCGCGCGCCTCTTCGAGCAGCGCGTGGGATTCGCTTCCGGCTTCAGCGGGCCGTGGATTCAGGAGCTTGACCGCCACCTCGCGCTGGAGCTTCGGCTCCCAGGCGCGCCACACCTGGCCGCTCATACCGCTCCCGACCTGCTCAAGCAGCAACAGGTCGCCCCAGCGCTTCGGTTCGGTGGTTTCGGTCGCGGCGCCGGCCGCGCTGCCCGGCTCGGGCGAGCGCTGCAGCTCGCGATTGAACTCGGCGATCTTCGAGACCTCGCGCAGCGCCCGGACGCTGGCCTGAGCGGCCGGCGATCCGACGCTCGACTCGGCGCCGTCCCAGTCCACCGGCCGATCGTCCGACACCGACCCCGCCAGCGCGTCGAGTGGGTCGCGCCGCTCGTCGGCGGAACTCATGGATTGCCGTGACCCATCTGCTCCGCCAGCTTGCGCAGCGCGCGCTGCACCGCCATCCGCGCCGCGTCGCGACTCGGTCGTTCCGTCATGGAGGCGATCTCCTCGTAGTCGAAATCCAGCTCGATGCGCAGGTGGAGCAACTGGCGCTCCTCCTCGCTCAGCCGCGCGAGCGCGCTTTCGTAGCGCTCGAGCACGTCGGATCCGATCGCCTGTTCGAGCGGCGAAGGCGCCCGGTCCGTCAGCTCCTCGGCCATGATTTCGGCGTCGGGCCGGCGTCGAGCCCACCGGATCTGATCCCGAATACGATTCAGCACCGCCTGGCGAACGTAGGCCTGAAACCCGCCCGCCCCACGGACTTCGATGCCGTCCAGGCCCTCGACCGCCCGCATCAGGGTCTCCTGGACCAGGTCGGAAGTGTCGAGAAGCGAGCGGGCGTAGAGCGGAAGCCTTCCGCTCGCCCACCGCTGGAGCCGCGGAAGGTAGCGCGCGGTGAGGGCGGACAGCGCTCGAGCGTCGCCCTCCTTGGCGCGGCGCAGCAGCTCGGTGGTGAGGAGCAGGTCGTCCGAGCGGGACTCGGGGGCGGGATCGGGAACGAGCGGCTCGGTCATGACTCAGCTCAGCATCCGGCGCAGCTTCTTCACGTCCAGCTTGACGCGCGGCGGATGGGGATCCATCTCCTCGAGCGCCTCGCGCACGATCTCGGAGATCGCCAGATCGCGGTACCACTTGCGGTCGGAAGGAATCACGAACCAGCGCGCGTGCTTCGGGCTGCACTTTCCGATCGCATCTTCGTAGGCCTTCGCGTACTCGGGCCAGCGCTGGCGCTCGGCGAGGTCGTCCTCGCTGAACTTCCAGTGCTTGTCGGGCTCGTCGAGCCGCGCCAGCAGCCGGTCGCGCTGCTCCTCGCGGCTCAGGTGCAGGAAGAACTTGAGAATGCGCGTGCCGTGCATGTGCAGGTGCTCTTCGAACAGGTTGATCGAATGATAGCGCTGCTCCCACACCTCGGGCGGCACCAGTCCGTGCACGCGCACCACCAGCACGTCTTCATAGTGCGAGCGGTTGAAGATCGCCACCTGCCCGCGCGCCGGCGCGGCGTGATGGATGCGCCACAGGAAGTCGTGCGCCGATTCTTCCGCGCTGGGCTGCTTGAAGGGCCATACCTTGCAGCCCGAGGGATTGAAGCCGGTCATCACCTTGCGAATGACGCCGTCCTTGCCCGAGGTGTCCATCCCCTGCAGCACGATGAGCAGCGAGCGCCGGCCCTCGGCATAGAGCGCGTACTGGAGCGCGTCGATCCGCTCGAGGTTGGCGGCCAGCCGCTTCGTCGCCTCGTCGCGATCCTTGCAGCCCGGAGTAGAGCGCGGACTCCAGTCGGCCAGGCGGACCGGTCTGCGGCGAACCTCGAGGGCCTTCCGAATGTTCTTCATCGCGGAGCCTCCCCCGGTGCGAAACGCGGTCAAAGGTGGCGTACTTCGCTGCTGCGCACAAGCGCGTTGCATGGCATGATCGGAGCTTCGGTACCCCGATCAAGAGGATGGCGAACATGAGCGCCGGTCCCAAACCCTTTCTCGCCGCGGCGGTTCAGGCGGCCTCGGTGTTCCTCGATCAGGAGGCCTCGCTCGAGAAGGCCTGCGACCTGATCGCGCAGGCGGGGGTCGCCGGCGCGAAGCTCATCGTGCTTCCCGAGGCGTTCATTCCCGCCTATCCGGCCTGGGTCTGGACGCTTCCGCTCAATCGCCGGGCCGAGGTGATCGCGCTCCATCGCGAGCTGGTGGAGAACGCGGTGGACGTTCCGGGACCGGTGACCGAGGCACTCGGCCGCGCCGCGAAGGCCGCGGGAGCCTGGGTCGCGATCGGCGTGGACGAGCGCGACACGCGGCACTCGCGCACCACGCTCTACAACACGCTGCTGGTGTTCGACGATCAGGGCGGGCTGGTCGAACATCGCCGCAAGCTGATGCCGACCGGCGGCGAGCGGATGGTGTGGGCGGCGGGAGAAGCGGTGGCGCCGCGCGTGCACGACACTCCGTTCGGGCGGCTCGGCGGACTCCTGTGCTGGGAGAACTACATGCCGCTCGCCCGCATGGCACTCTACGACCAGGGCGCCCAGATCCACGTCGCGCCCACCTGGGACGCGAGCGAGCAGTGGATTGCGAGCATGCGCCACGTGGCACGCGAGGGGCGCATGTACGTGATCGGCGTGTGCCAGGCGGTGCATCGCGACGCGATCCCCGACCGGCTCAAGTTCAAGGACACCTTTCCGCCCGACCGGCAGTGGATCAATCCCGGCAACAGCGTGATCGTGGACCCGGAAGGGCTGGTGATCGCCGGGCCTCTCGCCGAGCGCGAAGACATCCTGACCGCCGAGATCGATCCCGGCCGCACCTCGGGCTCGCGCTGGATCTTCGACGCGGCCGGGCACTACAACCGGCCCGACCTGTTCGAGTTCGCGGTGCGCGAGCGGGAAGCGCCGGGCGACGCGAAGCCGCGCGCAGCGCGAAGCGCGAAGGCCGCGCGAGGTAGCGCAAGCGGCGGGAAGAGCGCACGCACACGCGCGCGCGCTGCCACAAAAGGCCGGCGATGAGCGCGACGCAGGCGCACGTCTATCCCGCGATCGAGGTCTATCGCGGTCCCGGTTCGCTGGCGCCGGTCACGCTCGACGGCCGCCGCGTGCGCATGGAGCCGCTGTCGCTCGAGCGGCACTGGGACGGCCTGCTCGCGATCGGGCTCGAGCCCGAACTGTGGCGCTGGACGCTCAATCGATGCGAGCGGCCCGAGCAACTGCGCGCCTATCTGGACACAGCGCTCAAGGAGCAGGCCGAGGGC
>DATKAB010000088.1 GCA_035498555.1 Candidatus Sulfotelmatobacter sp. | reverse complement strand
GGCCGGCGACGGCCTCAAGGGAGAACGCATGAGCGCAAGCCAGGTCACCCCGGCCGCGACGGGGAACTCTGACGCCCTTCACGAGCTGGGCGATTTCGTCGCGATCAATTCCATTTCGTGTCAGGACGATTACCGCGAACGGTTCGAAGAGCTGTTCAAGAGCCGCGTGCACGCGATCGACAAGGCGCCGGGGTTTCGCCGGATGGCGGTGTTGAAGCCCGCCAGGGGAAGCGGCGATTATCTGGTCGTGAGCTTCTGGGACAGCCGGGCCGCGTTCGAGAGCTGGAGCCGTTCGCCGGAGTTCCTCGAAGGCCACCGCCGCGGCTTCGAGGACGTACGTGCCGCGAAGGAGCGGGGCGAGACGCCGCCCATGACTTCGCGCATGGAGATCTACGATGTCCTCTGTCGCTGATCTGATCGCCGGCGTCGCGACGCTGTGCGCGAAGCCCGCGATCCGCTTCTCCACCTCGGGCACGCTGATCACGCTGTTCGCACTCGCCGATTTCCTGGTGCGCCGGCGCCGCCGCCAGGAATCGCACGCGTTCAAGGCCGGCTGGATCAAGTTCCTGATCGCGGCGTCGGTGCTCGGCTTCTATGCGCTGATCGGCCCGACCGGCGGCGCGCTGTTGGGCGGCTACGGGAATCTCCTCGGCATCGCCCTGGTCGGGGCCGCCATGGCGGTGCGCGCTTCGACCGGCGTGCGGCATCCCGATCTCGCGGGCCGGAGCCTCTTCTACGTGGCGCTGCCGCTCGCGGCCGGAACGCCGTGGGGACTTCTCGCCCTCAGCCTGCCGGCGTGCGCGGCGTCGCTGTGGGTGGCGTCGCGGCAGGACGATCGAGTCCGCGCGCTCGCGTAGCCAGCCACAGCCACTGGGCCGCGTTCCCGGCCGCCATGCCGGCGATCGCGACGTAGAGTCCGGACAGGTGCCGCAGCACCAGCGGGCCCGACACCATCACCGCCGCGGCCACCACGAAATAGGCGATCACCGACTCGGTGACACCGCGGGTGCGATGCGCGTGCACCAGCGTTCCCTGGTACAGGCTCTGGAGCGCGGCCAGCCCCGGCATCGGGGCCGCGACCCACAACGCCGACGCGCCGAGGGTCGCAAGGGCGGGCGCCAGCGCCGAGACCGAGGCGAACCACCAGTGGCCGATCGGCGTGACCGCGGCGATCAGCAGCAGCGACGAGGTCGTCGCGGCCAGAAGAGCCGCGAAGCGCCTGAGCGCCGCCGCGGCTCCCGGCCGGTCGAGCATCGCCACCACCACCTCGTTGAGGGCGAAGCCGGTGCTGCGCAGGGTGAACACCAGGCCGTTCAGCACCGGCCAGGCCGCGAGCGACTCGAGCGGGCGATCCATGCGGCTCATCGCCGCGCTCGCGAGCGGCATGGAGAGGATGTAGAAGAGCGGCGTGATCATGAGCGGGAAGTAGAAGCGGGCAAAGCGCCGCGAATCGAGCGGTGGCCTCACCGCCGGCGCCTGGCGCAGTGGCCCGGCAAGAATCGGCCGCACCCGCCAGAACGCGAACAGCGCCTCGCTCACGACGCCCGAGATCACCGCGCAGGTGCCGACCACGATCCCCGGAAGGTGCCGCCAGGTGAGCCCGAAGCCCAGCACCGACGCCATCGCGGTCAATCGCACCGCGGTGCCGGCGCCGACCGAGCGCGCCTGGCCGAATCGGATCAGGACGCCCTGATGGAAGCGGCGGAACGCGATCGAGACGGTCCACGGCAGCATGATGCGCAGGCCCAACCGCGAGGGCTCGAGGATCTCGGCCGGAACCCTGAGCCAGCGCGCCGCGATCACGTCGAACAACGGCGTGAACGCGACCAGGCCGTGGAGCGCGGTGAAGCCGAGGCCCAGCGCCAGCATGAAGCGCCGGCCGACACGATAGGAGTGGAGATCGCGCGACAGCGCGGTCGAGGCCGCGAGCAGCATCAGGATCGGCGACTCGATCAGGAGTGCCAGCGGGAATACCACGCCGCCGTAGGCGGCCAGGCTGCGATCGGGATCGGGAAGCCTCGCCAATGCCGCCGACACCGCCGGCAGTTCGAATCCCATCAGCAGCCAGCTCGCGGCCAGCGGCCACCAGTTCTCGAGCACGGTCTCGAGCGAGACGCGCGGCCCGGGGGAGTCGGCGAACGGCGCGCTCGGTGCTCGCGCGGCCGTCATGCGTCAGGTCGTGTAGTCCGCGTTGATCGAGACGTAATCGGCGCTGAAGTCGCAGGTCCAGACCGTGGCCTCGGCTCCGCCGAGCCCGAGGTCGAGACGCACGGCCACCGGATCGCGCCGCAACCGCTCCGCCGCGCCGCGCTCGTCGTAGGCGTCGCGCATGCCGCCGTTGACCACGCGAATCGCATCGGCGCCCTCTCCGAACCATAGCGCCAGCCTCTCGGGCGCGATCGGGACACCGGCGGTCCCGGCCGCGGCCAGCACCCGGCCCCAGTTGGGATCGCCACCGTGCACTGCGGTCTTGACCAGCGCCGAGCGCGCGATCGCGTCGGCCACGAGATGGGCGTCCCGCTCGCTTGCGGCGCCAGTCACGCTCACCTCGACGAGCCGCGTGGCGCCTTCGCCGTCGCGCGCGATCTGGCGCGCGAGCGAGGCGCACACCTCGGTGAGCGCGGCGGTGAACGGGCCGCGCTCGGCCTCGTCCACGCGCACCCGGGAAGCGCCCGAGGCCAGCAGCAGCACCGTGTCATTGGTGCTCATGTCGCCGTCCACGCTCACGCGATTGAAGCTGCGTCCGGTGGATTCGACCAACGAGCGCTGCAGGAGCTCCGGAGGAACCAGCGCGTCGGTGGTGATCACGGCCAGCATGGTCGCCATCCGGGGATGGATCATTCCCGCGCCCTTCGCGAATCCGCGGATCACGACTCCGCCGCCGCGCAGCTCGGCGGTGGCGCCGGCGGTCTTGGGGCGGGTGTCGGTGGTCATGATCGCGCGCACCGTTGAGCCTGCGGAATCGCCGCCGGCGGCCAGCGCGCTCGCGGCCAACGTCACACCACGCTCGATCTTGTCCATCGCCAGCGGCACGCCGATCACGCCGGTCGAGAGCACCAGCACCTGCCCGGGATCGCAGCCCACCGCCTGCGACGCGAGCCAGGCCATGCGCTTCGCGTCGTTCATGCCCTGGTCTCCGGTGCAGGCGTTCGCGCACCCGGAATTCGCGACGATCGCGCGCACGCCGCCGGCGCGCTTCGCGATCACGTCGCGGTCGAGCACCACCGGAGCCGCGACCACGCGGTTGGTGGTGAAGACGCCGGCCGCCGAGCAGTCGCGATCGGCCGCGATCAGGGCCAGGTCCTCGCGGCCGCTGGCCTTGAGGCCGCAGGTCACCCCGGCCGAACGGAAACCCGGAGCGAGAGCGAAATCGGCCGGCGACATGGTTTCGGGACTCGAGGTCATCGCGCGTTCTCCGTTTGGGTTGGCGGCGGCGGACACTAGCACAGCGGCCGGAGCGGGTGCCGCGAACCCGCTCAAATCCCGGGCCCGATCGGCCGAAAACCAGGGGGACCGCAGGCCGGATGGACCGGCCTTCGACGCGTGAGGATGGATCCATGGCCTCGATGCCCGATCCCGCGGGGCGGCACGACGACTCGCCTTCGTTCGCTCCCGGTGTTCAGCTCACCCTGATGCTCAAGGGCCAGTTGGTGCAGACCTATTCGTTCGATGCGCGAGACATCGTGGTGGGCCGTGACCCCTACTGCGCGGTGTACGTGGACAATCCCGGGGTCTCGCGCGAGCACTTCAAGATCACGCGCGGCGATACCGGCGAGTTCCGCGTGCAGGACCTGGGCAGCTCCAACGGCACCTATCTCAACGACAAGCCCGTCAAGGTCGCGACATTGCGCGACGGCGACGTGATCCAGTTTTCCAAGTACTCGATGAAGGTGGCGATCGACGAGTTGGTGGGGGGGAATTCCGTGATCCGCAAGCCCCCCGGCGCCGCCGATGGCGCGACCGTGATGCTCACCCCGAGCGAAGTCCGGCAGATGGTGGCTGACGCCAAGAACAAGGCGGGCGGCGCCCCCTCGAACATTCGGCCGATGCCGCAGCCGGCCCCTCACGCTCCGCCCCCGCCGCAGAGCTCCAAGGCCTCGCCGAACGCCATGGCGGTGGTGGCCTGGCTGATCGGCGCACTGATCGTCGGCGGTGCCGCCGCGGTCTGGTACCTCGCGCACAAGTGAGCGTTTTCGCTCGCTGAAATTCGACGCGCCCCGCGGGGAGAC
>DATKAB010000087.1 GCA_035498555.1 Candidatus Sulfotelmatobacter sp. | reverse complement strand
CAGCAGCAGGGTGAGGAGAACACAGGCACGGCGACCGAGCATGGTGGCGCTTTCAAGGGGCACGGGTGAATCGGCACCCAGGATTGTCGCGCCACGACCGACTCGCGACAAGCTCCAATTGCGGGCCGCCGGCCGAGCGAGTGGAGCGCGGCTCCTGCTCGTAGGAGAACCCCAGCAGCCCCGGGTCGGTTTCTGTAGAGGCCTACGTGTCCCCCCCGCGTCATGGGCAACCCACGGTTGTTCCTAATCGCGTGCCACTTCGGGTCGGGCTACTCTACGAGGGTTAGTGGAGCGACTGATCCTCAGAGGGCACGTATCCGGTCGAGACGGGGAGGAGTGGAATGCCGATGAAGCCGATGATGCTCGCCATTTGCATGATGTGCGCTCTTGGCGCTCTGCAAAGTCGGGCCGCTGTCTGGCAGCCCCCGCCCGGGCATCGGCAGATCACGATCTGGCCGGGGGCTGTGCCCGATGCCGCGCCGATCACGAAGCCGGAGTTCGTCGAGCAGGCTGAGAACCTCGTTGGTGGCAAGCCTTGGCTCGACGTGCAGGAGGTCGCGGAGCCGACGATGACTTTGTATTCACCACAGGGAACGAACACGGGGGCGGCCGTGATCGTCTTCCCGGGCGGTGGTTACAAGATTCTGGCCATCGACCTCGAAGGCACGGAGGTCTGCGAGTGGCTGGCCTCCCGCGGAATCACAGCCGTGCTGCTCAAGTACCGCGTGCCAGACTCAGGGCCGCATTGGGACCAAGACTGCCAGTGCCACCGGGACCCGAAGGCCCCGATGGCTCTCGAAGACGCACAGAGGACCGTAGGGTTGGTGCGCGCTCATGCCGTGGAATGGCGCGTGAACCCGCACAAGATCGGAGTGCTGGGCTTCTCCGCGGGCGGACACCTCGTGGCGGATGTGAGCACGCACTGGTCCAGGCGTGCATATCAGGTAGTCGATGCGGCGGACACGCAGAGTTGCCGCCCGGATTTCGCGGTGACGCTCTATCCCGGGCACATGCTGGAGAAGACGACCCGCGAGTTCGAGCTGAACCCGACGATTCCCGTCACCAGCGACACGCCGCCGACGTTCTTGCTGCAGGCTGTGGATGACCCGGTGGACCCCGTCGAGAACTCGCTCGTCTACTATCTCGCCTTGAAAAAGGCCGGCGTTTCCGTGGAGTACCACCTGTATGCACGCGGTGGCCACGCGTTCGGCCTGCGACGGACGACGTCCGCCATCACCCGTTGGCCGGAGTTGGTGGAGACGTGGTTGGGGACGATCGGAGTGACTTCGGTGAAGGCGCGGTAAGGGCGAGGACGCTCTGTACGTGGGGGGCGGATTCTCACGTGTCGCTGGAATTCCTGCCGATGGCTTGGCGGCCTTCCGGCTAGCCCCGCCCGCCTCGCCCGGGATCGCTGGAGCTCACGAAGTGCGTCCCGAACCCGGTGCGGGCAGTTGCTGAGATCCGGTTCGAGCTGCCCAACCACTGCAGCAGTCACGTTGTCAGTCTCTGATCTGCAGGGCCGCCGCATCGCCGTCCCGCTCACTCGTTCAACTCTTGGCCCCGGGCCACATTCTGTGCAGATCCAAATACAGGGCTGGCGGCCTGGTGTGTACCCGTATCGGCTGGAGGCGGGCAGTGGAACAGCGAGTAGAAAGATGCTCATCGTTCGCTGACACAATTGGTGGGCGACTAGCTCAGGAGCAAGCCGAGCAAAGCAATGCCGCGTCGACTGGTCAGGAGCGGCGACCCACCGGCTCCAAGGAGGGAATTTAGTACGAAAACCCCAGCAGCCCCGGATCCGGCATCATCTGCGGATTCCAGGCGTCCGGCAGGATCTCGACGTCGCACTCCTGGGGCACGACGCTCATCGCCGCCTGCTTCACTTCGGCGATCAGCTGCGGCGCGTAGGGGCAGAACGGGGTGGTGAGCATCATCTTTACCATTGTCTTGCCCGGCTGGATCTCGATCTCGCGGATCAGTCCCAGGTCGATCACCGACAGGTTGATCTCGGGATCCATCACCGTCTCGAACGCTGAGCGGATCGCCAGCTCCTGCTGGCTCGGAGCCGCGGTCGGCGCGGGCGCCGAACCCCCGGCCGCGGGCGCGCTCCCGCCGGTCGGCGCCGGCGTCTGGCCCGCGGTCAGGTCGTTTCTCTCATCGCTCACGTTTCGCTTTCCTCGCCCGGCCACTGTTTCAGCCCGTAGACGCCGGCCTTGAGCGTCTTGAGCGCGAGCAGCGCACACTTGAGCCGCACCGGCCCCAGCTCGATCCCCAGCATCTCGAGCACGTCGTCACGACTCAGCTGCTTCACCTCGTCGAGACTCTTCCCCGCCACCCGCTCGCACAGCATGGACGCCGACGCCTGGCTGATCGAGCAGCCGTGGCCCGAGAACGCGACGTCCTCGATGCGCCCGTCGCGAATCCGGAAGTCCATGCGCAGCTTGTCGCCGCACAGCGGATTTCCGTCCTCGTAGCTGATGTCCGCGTTCTCGATCGTGCCGTGATGACGCGGGTGCTTGTAGTGGTCGAGAATGTTCTCGCGGTAAAGATCGTCCCAGGCGCTCATCGCGCGAATACGCGGCGCGCGCGATGGAGCCCCTCGATCAGCGCGTCCACGTCCTCCGGCAGGCTGTAGCAGTGGAACGAGGCGCGCGCCGATGACGGCACACCGAGCGCCTCGTGAAGCGGCATCGCGCAATGATGCCCGGCGCGCACCGCGATACCGTCGTCGTCGAGCACGGTCGCCACGTCGTGCGGATGGATGCCCTCGAGCTCGAACGCCACCACGCCGCCACGCTTGTCGGCCGGCGGCCCGAGGATGGTGAGGCCCGGCACCTCGGGCAGGCGCCGCATCGCGTACGCGGCCAGCTCGCGATCGTGCGCGAACACCGCGTCCATCCCGAGGTTCGAGAGATAGTCCACCGCGGCGCCGAAGCCGATCGCCTCGGCGATCGACATCGTGCCTGCTTCGAACTTCCACGGCAGCTCGTTCCATTCGGATCTGGTGAGCTTGACCTCGCGGATCATTTCGCCGCCGGCGAGAAACGGCGGCATCGCTTCGAGCAGATCGCGGCGCCCCCACAGCGCGCCGATGCCGGTCGGGCCGAGCATCTTGTGCGCGGTGAAGGCGACGAAGTCGGCACCCAGCGCCTTCACGTCGACCGGGCAGTGCGGAACGCTCTGCGACGCGTCCACCACCACCACCGCGCCGGCGGCGTGCGCCAGGCGCGCGATCTCGGCGATCGGGTTGATGGTGCCGACCACGTTCGAGATGTGCACCACCGCGAGCAGCTTCACGCGCCCGTCGGCGAGCAGCGCGGGAAGCGCCGACATCTCCAATTCGCCCGACGGCGTCATCGGGATGAAACGCAGCTCCAGGCCGCGCTCCTGGGCCAGCAGCTGCCACGGCACCAAATTCGAGTGGTGCTCCATGGGTGTCAGCACGATGGCGTCGCCGCGCTTCAACGCCCAGCGACCATAGGCGTAGGCGACCAGGTTCAGCGCCTCGGTGCTGTTGCGGGTGAAGATCAGCTCGCGCGGGCTCGCGCCCACGAAGCTCGCCACGCGGCGCCGCGCGTCTTCATAGGCGGCGGTCGCCTCTTCGGCGATGCGGTACACGCCGCGATGAATGTTGGCGTTGATGGTGCGGTAGTAGCGATCCATCGCCTCGAGCACCGCCTCGGGCTTCTGCGAGGTGGCCGCGCTGTCGAGATAGATGAGCGGCTTCTCGCGGGGCGCGCGAAAGATCGGGAACTGGGCGCGAATCGTGCGGGGGTCGAACCTGTGGGTCGCACCCGGAGCCGCCGAGGCAGCCGCACGCCCTCGGGCCGCCTCGGCGGTCGAGGGCGCGGCGCCCAGCGCGGGCTCGCGAGTCATCACCTCATCCGATCTTGCGCGCGATCACCGCGCGCAGCTGGTCGCGCACCGATTCGAGTGGAATCCGATCCAGCACCGGCGCAAAGAATCCCTCGACGATCAGGCGCTGCGCCTCGGAGCGCGGCAGGCCACGCGCCATCAGGTAGTACATCTGTTCGTCGTCGACGTGGCCAATCGTCGCGCCGTGCGTGCAGCGCACGTCGTTGGCCAGGATCTCGAGGCCCGGGATGCTGTCGGCGCGCGCGGTGTCGGAGAGCAGCAGGTTGCGGTTGGCCTGATAGGCGTCGGTGCGCTGAGCGCCCTCGCTCACCTGGATCAGCCCCTGATAGATGCTGCGCGCGTGATCCTTGAGGCAGCCCTTGATGAGCAGGTCGCTGGTGCAGTGATCGAGCAGGTGGCGCTGCAGCGTGTGCAGATGGAAGTGCTGCTGCGCGTCGCCGAACATGAAGCCGTGGACGTAGGCGCGGGCGCCCGGCCCGGCCAGGTCGAAGTAGGAGTTGGTCTTGGCCATCCGGCTGCCGAGCAGGGTCTGGATCCACTGGAGCTCCGCGTCGCGCTCGAGCCGCACCCGCTGGTTCGAGTAGTGGACGACGTTGCGGCCCCACTCCTGGAGCTGGCCGTAGATGAGATGCGCGCCTTCGCCCAGGAACACCTCGGTGCCGCCGCAATGAAACGAGGTGCCCTCAGTCGTCGCCGAGAGCAGCTCCTCGACGATCGTGGCGCGTGCGCGATTGCCCAGGATCACGACGGTGCGCGGCGTCGAAATCGCCCCGCCGCCATCGAGCCACTGGAACAGGCGGATCGGCAGCGCGGCCTCGACGCCGTCGGGCACGTAGACGAACGCGCCGCCCGAGCGCACCGCTGCGCCGAACGCCGTGAACCAGTCGTAGTCGGGATGGATCTGCGAACCGTAGCGCGGCCGCAGCAGCGCCTCGTGCTCGCGGAAGCCGCGGTCGAGCGAACCGACCACGATCCCCTGCCGCGTCAGATCGGGATGCGTCTGCTCGAGCACCACGGCGCCGTTCCTCTGCACCACCAGACCGACCTGCGCCGCCTCGCCGGAAAGCTTCTCCAGGATCGCATGCGGCAGGTCGTCGACGTTGCGGGCCGGCGTGGCCGTCGCGAATGGGTCGAGCGCCGGCAGCTCGGCCTCGAGCGCGCGGAAATCGGTGCGGCGCCACAACTCGTGCTCGCGGCTCGGGAACGACAGCGTGCCGAGAATGCCGGTCGCGACGCGGCGCGTCTCGCGCGAGAATTCGGTCTCGCGCGCGGCGGTCGCACGCCGCGCGGCCTCCTCCACCCAGGCGCGCTCGAACGTCTTGGCGTTCTGGAGTTGCGTCGTCATCCGACCGAGCCCTCCATCTGCAGCTGGATCAGCCGGTTCATCTCGACGGCGTACTCCATCGGCAGCTCCTTCACGATCGGCTCGATGAAACCCGAGACGATCATCGCCGCCGCTTCCTCCTGATTGATGCCGCGGCTCATCAGGTAGAAGAGCTGTTCGTCGCCGATCTTCGACACCGTGGCTTCGTGGCCGATCGACACCTTGTCCTCGAGGATCTCCATGTAGGGATAGGTGTCGGAGCGCGACTGCTCGTCGAGGATCAGGGCGTCGCAGTTGACGGTCGAACGGCAGTTCTCGGCGCCCTTCTGCACGCGCACCAACCCCCGGTAGCCGGCGCGCCCGCCGTCCTTGCTGATCGACTTGGAGATGATCTTGCTCGAAGTATTCGGCGCAAGGTGCACCATTTTGGCGCCGGCGTCCTGATGCTGGCCGCGCCCGGCGAAGGCGATCGATAGCACTTCACCCTTCGCGCCCGGCTCCATCATGAACACCGAGGGGTACTTCTGCGTGATCTTCGAGCCGAGATTTCCGTCAACCCACTCCATGGTGGCATCGCCGTACGCCTTGGCGCGCTTGGTCACCAGGTTGTAGACGTTGTTCGACCAGTTCTGGATCGTGGTGTAACGGCAACGCGCCCCGCGCTTGACGATAATCTCGACCACCGCCGAGTGCAGCGAATCGCTCGAGTAGACTGGAGCGGTGCAGTTGTGCACTGCGAAGCCTCGCGCGACGTAGGCGTTGGGAGCGCTCTCCAGCTCGAAATTGAAGACCGGCCCTTCGTAGGGCGTGCGATCGATCCGTTTGATCGGCACGAGGAAGCTATTGCCCGATCGCCGGACCTCGCTCTGTTGCTTGTCGGGCGAGTAGTAGAGGATGTACTGGTCGCGCCGCGTGATCTCGCGGCCCGGGATCGTATCCTTGCCGCCTTTTCGAACATTGATCGTGGCGAAGTGACCCTGACGGGCGATCAGCTCCTGCAGCTGCCAGGCGAGCGCTCTCGAGACGGTCGCCGCGCGCACCATGGTGTGTTTGCGCTTGCGGTAGACGCTTCCGTCTCCCCTCAGATAGGTCTCGAGTAGCTGCGCCTGCAGCCCCGTGGGCAGCTCCATGATCGCCTTGCTCAGCCGCTTCTCGGCCGCATGCTGACCACAGTGCTCGAGGCACATCTCTCTCAGCTCGCCGGAATGGACCCGGACCTCAACGGAATGGCGGCTCGCGTCGTGGATCTCCATGGCCCCCTTGCCCGCCACCGCGAGGATCAACGCCTTGACTTCGTCGATCGTCTCGCGCTCTGCCTCGTTGAAGCTGAAGGCGACGACCGGCACGTTGAGCTTGTTGTGAACATAGGTCGAGCCCTCGGCCAGGTAGTAACCGAGCAGGCGGACCACCTCTCGTGTCAGCGTCGCGTTCGGTCGGGTGGTCTGGCTGATCGGGAACACCATGAAATCGCCGCGCTCGAGCTCGCCGGCGGGCCGGAACCCCGGAGTCGCCGCGAGCAGCCGCCTGCTATCCACCTCGGGCAGCCGCTTGCCGCGAGCGCGGCGAGCCGTGCGGACCTCTTCGCGCTTCACCGCGAGGACCGGATGCTCGGGCGTGACCTGGAACGCGTTGGCCGACGAGATCGGCGTGAGCCTCACGAGGTCGCCCTTGTGGCGGTGCGTCCGCGTGCTCGCGACGACCGCCTCGTTGCCGTTGGAGTCCATCACGACGTCGCCCGGCGCCACGCTCTCGATGTTGACCCAGCGATCGCCCAGACTGACTTGCTCGCCGGGCGGCAGGCACCCTTCGACGTAGTGCACGTACGCGCCCTCGTCGACGATGATCAGCGTGCGCTCGAACTGGCCCATGTCCTTGGTGTTGATCCGGAAGTAGGCCTGCAGCGGCACGTCCACGTGCACGCCCTTCGGCACGTAGATGAACGAGCCTCCCGACCACACCGCCGAGTTGAGCGCCGCGAACTTGTTGTCCGCCGACGGAATCACCGACGCGAAGTACTCCCTGAACAGGTCGGGATGGTCGCGCAGCCCCTGATCGCACGACAGGAAGATCACGCCCTGCTTTTCGAGGCTTTCCTTGATCTTGTGGTAGACGACCTCGGAGTCGTACTGGGCGCCCACGCCGGCCAGGAACTTCTGCTCGGCCTCGGGAATCCCGAGCTTGTCGAAGGTGCGCTTCATGTCGGCGGGCACGTCGTCCCAGGACTTGGCTTCTTCCGAGGTCGGCTTGACGTAGTAGTAGATGTCGTCGAAGCGGATCGTGGACAGGTCCGGACCCCAGGTGGGCATCGGCTTCTTTTCGAAGATCTCGAGCGCCTTGAGCCGGAAGTCGGTCATCCACTGCGGCTCGTCCTTCATCTTCGAGATCTGCTCGACGATGTCGCGATCGAGGCCCTTGCGGGCCTTGAAGACGAACTGGTCCTTGTCGTGGAAGCCGTACTTTTCGGCGTAGGCCTCGCGCGGGTCGAGATGCGGCGTTTCGATCTTGCTCATGATGCCGCCACCTCCTTCACACCACGCACCCAGTCGTAGCCGCGGGTCTCGAGCTCGAGCGCCAGCTCGGGACCGCCCGAGCGCACGATCCGCCCGTCCACCATCACGTGCACGAACTGGGGCTTGATGTAGTTCAGGATCCGCTGGTAGTGCGTGATCACCAGCACGCCGAGCCCGGGGCCGCTCAGGGCGTTCACGCCGTCCGACACGATGCGCAGCGCGTCGATGTCGAGCCCCGAATCGGTTTCGTCCATGATCGCGATCTCGGGCTTCAAGACCGCCATCTGGAGGATCTCGGCGCGCTTCTTCTCGCCGCCCGAGAAACCGTCGTTGAGATAGCGTCCGGCGAAGCTCTCGTCCATCTTGAGCAGCTCCATGCGCTCCTTGAGCATCGCGCGGAACTCCTTGGGCGCGACCGTCGGGCGCTTGGGCACGGAACCGTTGGTCTCGGCCACCTGCGAGGCCAGGCGGGCGTTGAGCGCGGCGCGCAGGAAATTGGCGACCGTCACGCCGGGAATCCCGACCGGGTACTGGAACGCCATGAACAGGCCGGCGCGCGAGCGCTCGTCGGGATCCATCTCGAGCACGCTCCGGCCCTTGAACAGGATGTCACCGCCCGTCACCTCGTAGCGCGGATGGCCCATCAGCGTGTTGGCGAAGGTGCTCTTTCCGGAGCCGTTCGGGCCCATCAGCGCGTGGACCTCGCCCTTCTTCACCTCGAGGTTCAGGCCCTTGAGGATCTCCTTCCCCTCCACGCTCACGCGGAGGTCCTTGACGACGAGTTCAGGCGTATGGCTCATGAAAGTCTCTCGAGATCGGGGTGAGTGACTCCGATTCGACCGGCCGAGGATTGCATGCGGCCGCGAACGAACCTGCTAGCTCAGGTACTGCTTCAGAAACTCGAGTGGATCGTCGGAATCGGCCAGCTTCTTTCCGAGCGCCGCCACTTCGGCTTCGATTTCTTCCAGCTCGTCCTCGAGCACGTCTTCGAACACCGCGTCCGGCGTTACCGTCACCGGATCGGGATGCAGGATGTGCATGAAGAACGGTCGCGTGAACTGCTCCGACCGCAGCACCGGCAGGTGCGCACCCGAGGCGATCACCTGATCGAGCTCCGCGGCCGAGGCGGAGTCCCAATCGTTGCCCGGCCCGTCGTAGCCGCCCTCGTGCGCCAGGTAGATCACCTCGCGCAGAATCTTGCGACGTTCGCTCATCGAAATCTCCTCTACGCCGAGAAGCTCTCGCCGCACGCGCAGCTGTGGCGGACGTTCGGATTGTTGAACTTGAAGCCGGCACCCATCAATCCGTTCACGTAGTCGATGGTGGTGCCCGAGAGGAGCATCAAGCTCTTCGTATCCACCACCAGCTTCACTCCGTGGCTGACCACGGTCTCGTCGCCGGCCGCGGCGCCCTCGCAGAACTCCATGAAGTAGGAGTTCCCCGAACAGCCGCCGCCGCGCACGCCGATCCGCAGGCTCTGCTCCTGGGTTCCACGCGACGCCAGCAACTCGCGAATCTTCTCCGCGGCGCCAGGAGTCAACACGACACCCTTCACGGCCTGACCGGTAATTCCAACGATCGGTAGATCCATATCCCTCACTCGACCTCTTCGACTCGAACGAACCCGTCGTGGGCGTTCCTGCGCCCGCCGCCGGGAGCGGACTTGAGCCCGACCAGCAACGCGGGCTCTTGCTTCATTCCGTGATCCTGCTGGCAGTGCACGCACGTCTTCACGTCGGAAGGTGAATCGCACACCCGGCAGGTCTCCAGATACGCGAGACCCGCGACCAGCTCCTGCTCGAGCTGCTCGTACCGGCGCCGGTTGGCCCGGGTCTCTTCGAGCTTGCGCACGAACAGCGCGCGCAAGTCGTTCATGGCTTCGGGCCCGAGCCCCGCGCTCCACCACGAGCGCAGCAAGCCCTTCATCTCCTGAAGCGAAAACCCCAGCCCGTTCAGCAGGTCGATCCAGCGCACCCGCTCCGCCGCCGACGGCTCGTACAGCCGGAACCCACCGCTGCTGCGAGTCGCCGGCTGGAGCAGACCCAGCTCCTCGTAGAGATGGATCGCCCGCACGGTCTTTCCCGTCTGGCGGGCGAGATCTCCGACGCGGAGCAGCTGGCGGTAGGAATCGGACACTGGGTTCAGCACCCTCACGTAAGGGTTAGATTACTGCCGGAACCTACTGGATTCCTGAGAGTTCTGTCAATCCAGATAGGGCTGAGCTAGTGGGTTGATTCTGCGGTGGGATAGCCCTTGTCGGCCCAGTCCTTCTGAAAGTCCTTGGCGACGAGGAGCACCTGCACGCGCTTGAAGCCCATGGCCCTTGCGGTTTGAAACGCCGGCACGACGTTGGGGCAGTTCTCCCAGGGGCAGCAGCCGCAGTAGAGGACGAGAGGCGCCTCTCGCGGCAGGGGCCCGAGCGTCTTCCTCAATGAATCCAGCCCTTCCGGCTTCGAAGCGGGGCCGGCGTAGCGAGATCCCGGGATGTGGCCACCCTTGTAGAGCACGCCGAAGCCGACGTGGATCAGGGCCGGGCGCTGCGCCGCCGGGCCGGCCAGCCAATGCGCGAGCGCTGCGGGCTGAATCAGGTGGGCGGCCAGTGAGTCCTTGGGGGTTCCCGCCGCCGAGGCGCGACCCGACGAGAGCGTGAAGAGAGCCAGGATCGCGAAAAGCGTGGGGAGCGCCCGCCGGGCTTGCGACCGCGGCTTCCGTGAGACGGACGATCCGGAGGCGACGCTCATCCACGCCCCGACTTGAGGGGTCGTTCGCGGGTGATGATGACCTTGGTCTTGGCCGACACGCCGCGCAGGAAGTTCTCGATCGCCTCGCCGATTTGTTTCTTTCCGAAGGTCACGGTGGTGACGCGCAGTGCGCCCTCGTAGATCTGAAGCCGGACGTTGTGCGGAGAGAACAGGAAAAACGGCCACGGCCAGCGCCTGAGCGGCGCGTCGATGGCGGGGTCGTGCACCACCACCCGGCGCCAGCCCTCGGCCTCCACGCTGCACGAGCCGCCCTCCAACAGCGTGCGACGCACGGCCTCGAGCGCGTTTTCGGCTTCGATCACGCGGCTGTCCATCGAGCGCTCGCGCTGGCGCTGGCGCCGTCGCGTATGGCTGGCTTCCATGCTCATCCGCGCCGCATGATACGGGATTCATGCCGGCGTCTGCGGGAATTGTTGCAGGTAGTCGTCGACCGCCCGCTCGAAGCCAACGTCGTGCTGCGCCTTCTCCGAGAGAAACCACTTGTGCTCGAGCACCTGGCAGTAGAGCTCGGTGGGGGCCGCTCCCGCCGCGACCTGGGCCGCCAGGCGCTTGAGAGTGGGTTCGTAGCGCTCGTGCTGCCAGTGGAAGGCCGCCTCGGTCATGGACACGCTGCGGCCCTGCTCGTTCGAGAACCACGCCTGCAGTTCGCGGATCTCGTTCATCATCTGTTGCGCCTGGCGCTCCTCGGCGACCACGCCGGTCAGGCTGTGGAGTTGATGGCGGTGGTAGTCGCGGTCGGTGACGATGGTGCGCATGAGCAGTCGGTTGCGCTCCCCGGTCGGCACCAGCTCGATCTCGCCCACCGAGAAGCCCAGCGCGTTCAGGGCGTTGACGCGCTCGTGCAGGCGAAAGCTCTCGCCGGCGAGAAACGTCTCTTCGCGCGTGACCTCGCTCCACAACCGCTCGTAGCGCGCCCGAATCAGCGCCTCGCTCTCGCCCAGCGCCGGGCCAGGCGGACTCACGTTCTCCATCGCGGCGACGTCGGCGATCTCGCCCGCCACGTTCTCCTCGAGGATCAGCAGGTCCTGCTGGCGATGTCCGTCGCTCATGGTCTCCACGAACTCCGAGGTCTCGGCGTCCACGAGATAGGCCTGCAGCTCGCCGGCGTCGCGGCGAAACAGGGTGTTGGACAGCGAGCAATCGCCCCAGTAGAAGCCCGCCAGGTGCAGCCGCACCAGCAGGCCCGCGATCGCGTCGATCAGCCGATCTCGATAGCGGCCGAGCCCGGGATCCTGGAACAGGATGCGGTAGGGCAGCGAAGCCTCGAGGAAGCGCGTCACCAGCACGCTGGTGTCTTCCCCGGCCTCGGTGCGCACACGCGCGTGCCCGACCGGAGTCACCGCCGGCAGCCGGCGCTCTTCGAGCCGCATCAGCGTGTCGTACTCGCGTTCGCCGGCGCTGGCCGGCATCTCCTTCAGCGCGTAGCTGGTCGCGCCGTAGCTGACGAATTGCACGTCGTGCCGCGAGAGGCCGCGCGGCATCTCCACCAGCCTCGGGCACGCCCCAGGCCACCGCGCCAGCGGCAGGTGCCAGGGGAGATCCAGGAGGTCGGGATGTCCGGGACGGAGATGGAGCGCCTGGAGCCCGCTCACCGCGGACACGCGCGGTCGCTCCTCAACGCCGGGCGCCGTTCGCGGCCCGCCAGTCCTTGAGGCCGCCCGGCACCACCGAGGTGCCCCTGGCCATGCGGTCGTTCCACGATTCGAACGGCCGGCCGTTGGTGACGTCGGTCATGGTGATGCAGTCGGGAACCGGGCAGACGTGGGAACACAGATTGCAGCCGATGCACTCGCTCTCGTCCACCCACACGACGTGCGCGCCGCGCTGGTTGGCGGCGGCAATCGCGTCGCTGCGGGTCGGCGCTTCGTGGCCCGGTCGCAGCGGTTCGTCGGCGTTGTGGATGCAATTCACCGCGGTGTCGCGGCAGGCGACGTA
>DATKAB010000086.1 GCA_035498555.1 Candidatus Sulfotelmatobacter sp. | reverse complement strand
ACGTCGTGGGCGTCCCGCCCGGCCCCAACGGTCTCTCGGTCGATCCGATGTTCTGCAACGCGGCCGGCGGCGACGCTCATCTCACGGTGGGCTCGCCGCTGATCGACGCGCCGGGCTGCGGACAGATCGGGGCGCTCGGTGTCGGCTGCGGACAGAACGCCGCGGTGCAACCGATTCGAACGCTTCCCGAAGTTCGGTTCGAAGCGCGGCCAGTACCGGCGCGCGGAGTGGTTCAGTTCGCGATCCCGCCCGCCGCGCAGGCCCGGCGCGTCGAGATCTACGACGTCACCGGCGCCAGGCGATGGGAGGGATCGGTGCCGGCCAACAGCTCTCACCTGGAATGGGACGGGCGCGACTCGAACTCGCGTCCGGCAGCGCCGGGCGTCTATTACGGAAGGCTGACGGGCGGCGCGGGGCCCACGCCGGTCACGAAGATCGTGTTCGAGAAGTAGCGCTCGCGCCGAAACGCGCCGTCGCCGGCGACGACCGCGCTACGGCGCCCCGTTCACCGCCGACCGCGGCCGGTAGAGCCAGAAGCCGTCGGATTCTCCGGCCGCCACGTAGCGCGACAGCATGGCGTCGCGAGCCGCGGCGCCGAACTGGAAGTCGCGATACCAGCGATCCTTCTGCAACTCGAGATTCTCGTCGAGTACGATCAGGCCATAGTGACGCGCTTGGATGCGCTCTACGATCGCGGTGGCGCGCGGCTCGCCCCGTCCGATCTCGGAGCGCAGCGTCGAGGCGTCCGAGATCTCGGGACGCAGCCCGGCCGCGAGCGGAATCAGCGCGTCCTCGGCCAGCACCGGGCCGGATTCGCCTCGCACCGCGGCCAGCACGTTCTCGCGCCTCGCCTCGGGCGCGCGCGCCGCGCGCACCGCCGCCTGCGTCTCGCGCCAGGCGGCGCCGGTCACCACGATCAGCACCAGCGCCATGCCCAGCACCGCCTCGCGACGGGTCGCGCGCTCAGCCCACATGCCGGCGCCGACCGCGCCGAGTGCCGTCAGCTCGAGCAGATGGTTGTGGTCCGATCCGCGATTGGCCATCACCAGCACCGTGAGCGCCAGCGAAGCGATCGCGAACGGCCGCACCGGCCGGCCGCGTGACCATTCGCCGGTGAGATAGACGATCGCGAGTCCCGCCGCCACCGCCAACTCGCCAAGGCTCGCGAGATAGCGCAGCAGCTCGAACGGCCCCCGCAGTGGCGTGGTGATGTTGGGCGGCGCGAACGCGAGCGTGTGCAGCACGTCGGCGTACCAGCCCGGCCCGTGCCAGGGAATCGTGAGCACCACGCCCGCCGCGACCGCGGCGAAGAAGCGCGCCGCGAACGGCCCGGCCGCGCGCCGGGCGCCCGGCGCCGCCGAGGACAGCAGCACCGCGAGCGGCACCGTGAACGACGTCGCCTTGATCAGCCACGAGGCGGCGGCCAGCGCCGGCGCCAGCCAGCCCCGCCGGCGCGGATCGCGGCACCAGGCCGCCAGCGCCCCGATCGAGAACGCCGCGGCCCACGGGTCGGCGCGTCCGGCGATGCTCGCGGCCATGAACGGAAAGCTGACCAGCAGCAGCGAGAGGGCGACGGTGAAGCTCACGCCGCTGCCGCCCAGCGACTGCCCGGCCATCGCCACGGCGATGATCAGCGCCAGCATTCCGGCCAGATTCACCCAGCGCAGCGCCGCGTGCCACGACATGCCGAGCCGATGGGCACCCGCCACCAGCAACGGGACGGGGGGGAAGTAGAGCGTGCCGAGGAAGGATTCCCCGCGCGGAAGGCCGGGTGCTTCTCCGTGGAGTGCGGCATCGGCGCAGGCCGCGACCACACCGGTGGCGTGGTTCATGCCGTCGTACGTCGGCCAGGCGATCAGCACGGCTCCGATCCAGGCGGCCAGCGCCAGCACCAGAGCGCCCAGAGTCAGGCGACCATCCATCGCGGCAGTCTAGCCTAACCGCGGCCGAGCATTCTCAGGTACGCCTGCACCCAGTTGGCACCCCACAGCAGCGAGACCATCGCCGCAGGCGCGAGCAGCGTGCCGAACGGCAGCGCGGTCTTGCTGTCGCCCTCCCGGCGCATCATCAGCCAGGCGCCCCACAAACTGCCGGCGAGGGCCGCAAGGAACAGCGTGAGCAGCGTGAGCTGCCAGCCCAGCACTGCGCCGAACATGGCGGCAAGCTTGATGTCGCCGCCGCCGAGCCCCTCGATCTTGCGGAAGCGGAGCCAGGCCCAGGCGAGGAACCACAGCACGCCGCTGCCGAGCGCGATACCGAGGATCGCATGCATCGCGCCGTTCGGAAGCTGGAGCGCCGCCGCCAGCCCGATCAGGGTGCCGGGCAGGGTCAGCACGTCGGGCAGCAGCTGATGATCGAGGTCGATCCAGAACAGCGCCACCAGGATGAAGCCCCACAGCGCGAGGGGCGGCCACACCCAGTGGGTGCCGACGTGCAGGTAGAGCAGCACCGACCAGGCGCCGCACCACAGCTCGGTGAGCGGATAGCGCCAGCCGATTCGCACGCCGCAGTGCCGGCAGCGGCCGCGGCTCAGGACGAACGACAGCACCGGGATCAGGTCGAGCGCGCCGAGTGTCGCGCCGCAGCTGGGGCAGGCCGAACGGCCATGGATCCACGAGACGCCGCGAGGAATGCGCCACGAGAGCGCGGTCACCGCGCTGCCCATCGCCAGGCCCAGCAGGCCTGCCAGTGTGACCAGGGTCCAGTGACCGCCCATTCCGTCAAGTCTCCGTTGCCCGATGCCGATGGCTCTGGCAAGCTGTGGCTCGAACCTTCAAAGACAGCCTGCCGTCCGAGGTTTGCGTGCGCACCGTGCTCTTCATCGCCATTCTGGCCAACAGCGCCGATCTGGTCGCCACGTCGCTTGGCATCCATCTCTTCGGCAATCGCGAGGGCAATCCTCTGCTCGCCGATCTCGCGCACAGCCACTGGCTGCTGTTCGTGACGCTGAAGGGAATCGGGATTCCATTCCTCATCTGGCGCCTCGACCACTACCGGTCGTCCTCGCCCTTGCTGGCGACCGCCGGGATGGGGATCGTGACGCTGTGTATGACGCTCGCGGTCGGGCAGTGGATCGGCTGGATCGCGGGCGTGCTGACGGTGTACGGGCTTCCGCGCCCCTAGAGTGGCGGCCGCCGCTCGCTACGGTTGCTCCGGCAGGATTCGCGGCGTCACTTCGATCACCAGATCGGTCTTCTGACTGGTGATGCTGTGATGCTGGAACAGCACGCCCAGGCCCGGGATCGACCCGAGCAGCGGCACCTTGGTGATGTTGGTGGTCTTGTTCTCGCTCAGCAGTCCGCCGATGATCACCGAGTTTCCGTCCTTCAGGCGCACGGTGGTCGAAGCCTGGCGCGTGTTGATCACCGGCAGATCGCTCAGCGGACGGAAGCTCGCCGAGCTGACCTCGGGCTCGATCTTGGTGGTGATGAAGCCGTCGGCGTTGATGAGCGGCGTGATGCGCAGCTTGATGCCCACCTCTTCGGTCTGAATCGAGGTCGTGGGCGAGGCCGCGTTGCCCGCGAACGTCGTTCCCTGGATCTCGAAGGGAATGCGCTGGCCCACCAGGATGTTGGCCTCGTGGCCGTTGAGCGTCGCGAGCTTGGGATTGGCGAGCACGCGAGCGTTGCCTTCGCTGATCATCAGGTCGATCGCGACCTGAAACGCCTTGGCCTGCCGGCTGAAGCTCTGGAACTTGAGGAAGTCGGCGCCGCTCGCCGGATTCGGGATGAACGGCAGGGGGCTGGGAACCGTCCCGGGCGCCGAGGGTGGTGGATTGCCTTCGACGATCACGAACCCCTGCCGATTGAGCAGGTCCCAGTCCACGCCCAGCGTCTTGGCGTCGTCGGTCGACACCTCGATCACGCGCGCCTCGAGCATGACCTGCTTGGCGGGCTGATCGAGCGTGGCAACGATCTCATGCACCTCGGACATCACTCGCGGGCTGGTCACCACGATCAGCTGATTGCCGCCCTTGTCGAGCTGGATGTCGGCGGTCAGGCTCTTCAGCGCGTCGCGCACTTCCTCGGCCGAGGCGAACTTGAGCGGCACGATGTAGGACGAAAGGCCGGTCTCTTCCTTGAGCGCCCCTTCGTTCGCGACCAGGATCGAGTTGCCGATCCGCTCGTAGGCGAGTCCCGCGGCGCGCACCACCAGATTGACGGCCTCCTCGATCGGCACGTCCTTCATGTGGATGGTGAGGTGACCGGCGGCGACGCCCGGGCCGGTGATGACGTTCAGGTCACCCTTTTCGGCCAGGATCTTGAGCACGCTCGGCAATGTGGCGTCTTCGGCGTCGAGCGAGACCTTGCGCTGCAGGTCGACGGCGCACGCTGCCGGCACGCCCGCGCCGCAGCTCAGCAGTCCGACGAACGCGACGGCCAGGAGGCCGCGCGACAGAAGGACGGAAGATTTCACGGAGAATCTCCTTTTCTCGGCAGCTGCAGGACCAGAGAGGTTCCGTTCTGGTCCAGCACCACCTGGTCGCGGGCGATGCTCACCACCCGAAAATCGGCAAAAAGGCTGCCGGCCCTGATGGAATAATCTCGGCCATTGAAGCGAACCGTTGCCCGCGGATCGGCGTCGAACACGATCGTGGTCAGCACCGGCACCGGCGGTGGGGGCGGTGGCGCCTCGTGGCGCGCGCGCGGGCGCTTCGTCTGCGGATTCGCCGCCAGCACCGGTTGCACGGTGTTGAACGGATCGCGCAGCGCGGCGGGACTCGGCGGCGGCGTGGTCGCCAGCATGTGATCGACGCCCGCGAACGGATCGGGCGAGACCTTGCGCGCCACCGTTCTCGCGCGCCGCCAGGCACCCGAGAGCGTGAGCGCTTCGCGCGTGAAGCTCGCGATGGCAAACAGGATCGCCAGCGCCACCAGCGGCGAAACCAGAGTGCGCGCGTCGAGCTTCACGAGCCGTTCCTGCTCTGCTTGAGGTAGAGCCGCGCGATCCACACCTCGAGCAGGTCCGAGTTCGGGCCGGACGGAATGATCTGGAAGCGCTCGACCAGATTGAGCGACCCGACCCGCGACAGCTCGTCGAAGAAGCCGACGATTTGCGCGTAGCTGCCGCGCAGCTTCAAGTGCGCGCGGATCTCGGCGGTGAGCGGCTCCTGCGTGACCGGGCCCGGCTCCGAAGACGCGACGCTGAGCCCGGATCGCTCCGCGATGCGCCCCAGATCCTCGAGCAGGATGACGCCGAGCGCGCCCGAGCCGCCGCGATCCTGCGCGTCCTGGGCGTCGAGCGTGTTGTCGGTGGCGAGCGCATAGACGCGCGGCGGGAGCGCGGTCTGCATCACGTTGGTCTCGAAGACGGTCTCGAGCCCGCCGGCGTTCTTGATCGCGGCCCGGTAGCGCGCGGCGGTCGGCTTGAAGAAGACCAGGTGCACGTACATGAAGATGGCGAACGCGGCGATCGTCCCGATCAGCTGCCAGTGACGGCGCAAGGTGGCGAGCAGGACGGGATTCATGGGCGGCACTCGATCACGAAATCGGCGCTGTTGCCAGTCGGATCCGAGACCCGCGTGGAAGCGAGCCGGATCGAGTGGTAGTGAGCGGCCAGCAGTGAATCGCGCTGCAGCTTCGACACCAGCGCCGCGACGCTGCGCATGCGATCCTGGTCGGGCGGGGATTTCACCACGCCCGAGAGCACGAGGCGATTCCAGTCACTGGCCCCCGAGGCGCCACCGGGGTTGAAGTCGATCGAGGTCAGCCGCGTGTCGGGGGGGAGCACCATCGAAATCCGCTCGAGCCGCTGGCGCCACAGCCGCGGATCGGCGACGCCGCGCTCGACCAGCGCCATCTGCGCGGCCTTCTTGCTCCAGTCCACCTGAGCGGCGCTGCGCGCCTTCATCGCGGCGGCCTGCCGCTCGACGATCTTGGTGCGATTCGCGACCACCGCGCAATTCAGGCCGTAGAGACCGAAGATCACGGCTATGACGCCAAAGTAGGTGAGCCACACGCCGAGGCCGATCACGCGCGCGCGGCTGCGGGCCAGTTCGCGCTGGTAGACCTCGCGACGGAAGTTGATCGTGAAGACCGGGCTCACGCCGTCCTCATCGCCAGGCCGAAGGCCTGCGCGAACTGCGGGCCGGCGGTGCGCGGCGCGCCGTCGTCGGCGGGCTCGAGCAGGTCCTCGAGCGGGTTGAAGATCTCGACCGGCATGCCGAGCTGGTCGGCGAGGCGGATCGCGATGCCGGGCAATCGCGCCGACCCACCCGAGAGCCACAGCCGCAGCGGCTCCGACAGATGGCCGATGGTGCGGTAGAAGGCGAGCGTGCGCAGCAGCTCGTCCACCAGCTCGGAGCGAAGCGCCTCCGAGACCGCCTGCATCTCGGCCGAGTTCCAGTCCACGCGAAAGCCGGGCTCGTCCGAGCCCGCGGCCAGCTTCCATTCCTCGGCTTCGTCGAATGGAACGTGGGTCGCCGACGCGATCGCGTGCGTGATCGTCCGTCCGCCGAAGTCGAGCCGGCGCGTGAAATAGGGCTCGCCCTTCTGGTAGATGGAGAGCAGCGACGACCCGTGGCCGACGTCGAGCAGGATCTGGGCCTCGCGTTGATTGGGATGCTCCTCGGCCAGCGCGTTCGCGAGCGCCAGCGGCGCGGCATCCACGATGTCGGCCTCGAGCCCCAGCGCGCGCAGCGGCGCCTGCAATCGCTGCAGGCGGTCGTTCGAGACCGCCGCGAGCAGCAGGTCGAGACGCTTCTCGCTCGGGTAGCGGCCGAGGACCTGGTAATCGATGGTCATGCTCTGCGGATCGAAGGGCAGGTGCTTGCGTGCCTCGAAGCGCAGCGCCGGCCCGACCTCGCTCTCATCCAGCAGGGGCAGCGAGATCTGCTTGATGATGACGTCCGCGCCCGACACCCCGAGCGTCAGCCCCCGATGGCCGCGGGAGGGGAGTCCAGCGTCGCTCATGCATCGGGATATCGCCTGCGCCAGGGCCTCGGGGGCGGGCCGGCCGTCGTTCCCGGCGGGCGGCGCGGGTACCTCGCCAAGGAATGGCCGATCGCCGGCCGGCCCGGACTGGATCGCCAGGAGCTTGATGCTGAAGCTTCCCATGTCCAGCCCGACCCACGGCCGGGAACGCATGCCCGCCCTCATGCTTGGGAGTAGTACGGCATCACTGCGTGATGCGCCAAGTTCCGGGGAGGAGGGAGAGCCGAGCGCCGTTTGCCGAAGCCGGATTGGGGAGCGCGCCCGCGGCCATCAGCACATCGATCGTGTGATCCATGTTGTTGACGTCCGTTGGCGTCAGACCGTGGCTCAAGACCATGAAATGGCCCGGCGGACTGTTCTGGGGGCCGGTGAGAAGGATCTTTCCCGAAAAGATCGAAAGATGCGTCGCCGAGCTGGCGCCCGTGGTCGCGTTGAACTGCTCCAGTTTCGCGGACCCGTCGCTGACGAGAACCAAAGGAATGGTCGACTGCAATCCTGCGAAGAACCAAATGGCCCCAGGATCGTGATACGTGCTGTCGCGACCGTCGCGAGCGATGATCACCAAACAGGCGTTCGGGTCGCCCCCCGACTGAATGGTGACGGTATGCTCGAACCGGATTCCTCTGGGCAACATCCAGATCGCCTGACCATTGACGGTGATCGTGGGACTGAGAGCGTTGTTCCTGATGGAAAACTCGGAATTGGTCAGATCCTCGGTGTAGTTATAGGTCACTACGCCGGCGGCGCCCAGACTGTAGGCAGCCTGGACCGGGGCGATCGACGTCGCGCCGGCGAGATGCGCGCTGATGAAACTCGACACCGCTGGGAGCGGCAAAGGCTTGACTCGGACGCCGTACAATCCCGGGGCCGTGAGGCCTCTCCACGAGACGTCCTGACAGGACTGCCAGACGGAGTCCGACCCAGAAATCACCACCGTGCCCGTAGCCGGGAAGCCGGCGCAGAAGGCATTCACGTTGACGCTGTCGGCCGATGTCATGACGCGCTTGTAGAAGTTGTCGGTGTACACCGGCCTGAACCAACCCTCCGCCCATCGAGTCACATCGTTCACTCTCGCGGCGACCTCGATGTGGATCGAATCACCGGTCCAATCGACCAGATGGCTCGTATCCTGAACCGGCGGGAACCCCGGCTTGAGCTGCGTCGCTCTTGCATAGAAGACGTTTTCGAGCGGCAGGCCCATCTTGACCTGTGCCAGGCTGTCGCCGGCGACACTCAGCGCGTACTTGGCCCGCTCGAGCCCGCCGAGCGCCGATTGCAGCGCCTGCTGCTGATCCACCGAGCGCTGCATGAACTGCGCCTCGTAGTTGGAGAGGCTGAAGAGCGACAGCCCGAGAATGGTGAGCGCGAGCACCATGATCACCACGCCCACCAGCACGAAGCCGGCCTCGCCCTTGCCGGCGGCATTGCGGGGCGCGCTCACGGCGGCGGCACTCGATTGATCAGCGCCGCGGCGGTCGACATGGTCACCGAATCGATGCTGGCGGTGTGGAGCTGGAGGGCGATGACGTACACCATGCTGTCGTTGGCGGCGACCACGAACTGAGTGGCGCGCGAAGTCTCGAGCGGGCCCTGATCCACCGACGGATTGCCGCCGCCGACGTGGACGCGCTGGTCCGACGGCTCGAGCCAGAAACGCGACCGCTCGATGCCGTCGGCGTTGTTGAGTATCAGGGTTCCGGTGGTCACGATCGCGCTCGAGGCCACGTGGATGCTGTCGGTCAGGGTCTCGAGCACCAGGCTGGCCTCGCGCTGCGTCACCGCCTGCGACGACGAGTCGATCCAGGTGCCCTGCGAGTTCACGTAGAAGCCGGTCAGCGCCAGCATCACGATCGCGGCCAGCACGCCGACCACGGTGACTTCGACCAGCGTGATGCCACGCTCGCCGAGGATGTTGCCGATTCTCGGGCGGGAGTTCATTGCGCCGCCACGAATCGCGAGATCTGCAGGCGGTCGGCCATGACGCCGGTGCCCCAATCGACCTCGATCGTCAGTTTGTAAAGATCAACCGGACTGGGATCGGGAGGAGTCGAAGCCGCCGTGCCGTCGAGCGGGTCGTCCACCGGCGTCACCGTCCAGTGCGTCGCACCCGCGGTCACGCCCGCCACCTCGAATGGTCGGCTGCCGGCGGCGAGATTCGCCGGACGCACGAGGCTCAGGGAATCGACCACATGCTGCGCCTCACCGATCGCGCAGCGCGCGACCTCGTAGCGATCGATCAGGCCGCGGCCGACACCGAACGTGTAGGCGAGGCCGAGCACGGCGAGCGTGGCGACCACGGTTCCCGCGATGACCTCGAACAAGCCGAGGCCGCGCTCATTGTCCCAGACGCGAACCGCACCACGCCGAGGAGTGCGTGATGCGGTCGCCCGGACTTCCGATCTTCTCAAGACCGCGCCTCGACCGAGATCAGGGCGCGAAGCTTCCGCCGCTCGACCTGCCGTAGGTTGCAGCGACCTGCAGCGTGCCGTCCGCCCGGTTGGTGGCGGTCACCGTGTAGGAGTCGGCGCTGGCGAGGTTGTAGTTGAATGTCCACTTGGCGTCCACCTCGGTCAGATCGAGCAACCCCTGAGTCTTGAGGGTGTCGAGCGCCGGGGCATAGGTCGGCGCGCCGAACGAACCCGACTTCTGGAAGTAGGCCTGATTGGCGGTAAAGATCGCCCCAATCGCGCCCTTGGCCTCGGTGCGCTGCGCGTCCTTCACGTAGTTGATGTAGAGCGGCACCGCGACCGCCGCCAGAATCGCGACGATGACGATCACCACCATCAGCTCCATCAGCGTGAAGCCGCGTTCGTTTCTGAACTTCCTCATCGGATTCATTCTCCTCTCGGCGAGTCGTCTCAATGCCCCAGCAGGCCGGACCGCATGGCCTGACCGAGGTTGAAGATGGGCAGGTAGAGGGCCAGAAGGATGATTCCGACCATGCCGCCCAGCACCACGATCGCAATCGGCTCGACCAGAGCGCTCAGCCCATCCACGGCCGCGGTCACCCGCTGCTCGTAGAAGTCGGCGGTGCGCGCCAGCATCGTCTCGAGCTGGCCGGTCTCCTCGCCGGTCGCGGTCATTTGCACCAGCATCTCGGGAAAGACTTCGGTCTCACCCATCGCCCGCGCGAGCGAAACACCCTGCTCGACCCGGGCGCGAACCTCGTCGATCCCGCGTTCCAGCACCTTGTTCCCGGGCACCGGCTTCATGACCTTGAGCGCGTAGAGAATCTGGGTGCCGCTCGCGGTCAGGATGCTCAGCGTCCGGGCGAACTTGGTAATAGCATACATCCGCACCAGCCGGCCGAAGGTGGGCATCGCGAACTTCCCCCGGTCGATCCAGTAGCGGCCGTTGTCGGTCTGGGACCACGACCAGGCGACCAATCCGGCCACCACAACGATAACGCAAAATATGGCGAAATTCCCGACCACCGCCTTGCTGATGGTCAGCAGGATCCGCGTGGGCAGCGGCAGCGGCACCCGGAAACGATCGTAGATGGTGGCGAACATCGGAATGATCTTGAGCACCATGGCGAGCAACACCAGCGCCGCGAACGTGACCACGAAGCTCGGGTAGCGAAGCGCGGCCTCGACCTTGAGGCGCAGCCCCTCGGCCCGCTCGAGGTAGCCGGCGGTCTGCTCCATGATCTTGTCGAGCGTGCCGCTGATCTCGCCGGTGTGCACCAGGCTCACGAACACCTCGTCGAACGCCACCGGGTGCTTGCCGAGCGCCGAGGACAGCGACTCGCCCTTCTGTACGTCGTCCGCCACCAGTTCGAGGATCGAGGCCAGCTTGCGATCGTGATGGTCGCGCGCGATCGAGCGCAGCGAGCGCACCAGCGGCAGCCCGGCGCCGATCATGGTGGCGAGCTGGCGCGCGAACAGCGCCACCGACGCCGGCGGTATCGCGTGGCGCCAGCGGTCGAGCGCGTCGGAGAATTGATGCAGCAGCAGGCTGCCCGCGGTGCGGGCAGCGCCCGGCATGCGTGCCTCGATCAGCACCGGCGTCAGCTTCGAGTTCTCGAGGATGCGCAGGACCTCATCCTCGGAGCCGGCGACCTCGACGCCCTCGTGGGCCCGCCCGGCGACGTCGCGGGCCTTGTAGAAGTAGCTCGGCATCAGACGTGATCCGCCAGCGTCACGGCGCGCACTTCATCCACCGTGGTCAAGCCGTCGAGGATCTTCTTGATGCCGCTCTTGCGCAGCGTCATCAGCCCTTCGCCAACCGCCGCGGCCTTGATCTGGTCCTCGTTGCTGCCGTCCAGCACCAGCCGGCGGATGCCCTTCGCGATCTCGAGCACCTCGAACACCGCGATGCGCCCGCTGTAGCCGGTCTGCTTGCACAACAGACAACCCCGGCCGCGCGCGAGGCGTCGGCCGATCAGCGCGGTGCCGTCTTCGCCCAGCGCGGCGACGTGCTCGGGCTCGGCGAGATAGGTCTCCTTGCAGCGCTCGCACACGCGCCGCACCAGACGCTGCGCCATCACCAGCACCACCGCCGAGCCCACCAGGTAGCGCGGCACGCCCATATCCACCAGACGCGTCACGGTGCCCGGCGCGTCGTTGGCGTGCACGGTGGACAACACCAGGTGGCCGGTGAGCGCGCTCTTCACCGCGATATCGGCGGTCTCGGAGTCGCGGATCTCGCCGACCATGATCACGTCGGGATCCTGGCGCAGGATCGAGCGCAGCGCGCGTGCGAACGACATGCCGACCTTGTGATTGGCGTGGACCTGATTCACGCCTTCGATGTGATACTCGATCGGATCTTCGACCGTCACCAGATTGCGCTGCGCCGACTTGATCTCGTTGAGCGCCGAATAGAGCGTGGTGGTCTTGCCGCTCCCGGTCGGGCCCGACACCAGCAGCATGCCGTAGGGCTGGCGAATGGCGCGCTGGAACGACGAGAGTCCCGGGCCGTCGAGGCCGAGGTTCAGGATCTCGCGCGCGAACGCCTGCTTGTCGAAGAGTCGCAGCACGACCTTCTCGCCGAACGAGGTCGGCAGGGTCGAGACGCGGATGTCCACCTCGCGATCGGGCAGGTGCACGGTGAGCCGGCCGTCCTGCGGCAGCAGGCGGATCGCGATGTCGAGATCGGCCAGCACCTTGATGCGCGAGACGATCGCCATTTGGAGATGTTTGGGCGGCTTCATCACCTCGTGCAGCACGCCGTCGATGCGGAAGCGCACCACGATCCGCTCGCGCAGCGACTCGACATGGATGTCGCTGGCGCGCGCGTCGATCGCCTCGGCCAGCATCAGGTTGACGAGCCGGACGACCGGCGCGTCTTCCACCTGCTGGCGGAGGGTGGCGAGGTCGACGTCCTCTTCGGAGTCCGCCGAGCCCGACAGGTCGAGCTTGTCGAGGATCGCGCCCACCTGCTCGGTGGCGCGGATCTCGGAATAGAACTCGTCGATCGCCTCGCGCACCTCGCTGGGCGGCGCGATCCACACCTTGAGGGTGCAGCCGGTCAGGGCTTTCAGGTGATCGAGGGAGACGACGTCGAGCGGATCGCCGACCACCACCTCGAGCGTGTCGCCGGTGCGCCGGAGCGCGAGCAGATTGGCCTGGCGGGCGAGGTGCTCGGGCACCAGCTGGACCGCGGTGGGATCGGCCTTGGAAAGCGTGTCGGCTTCGGCGACCTGGAGCCCGAACTGCTGGCCGAGCAGCTTCACCACTTCGCACTCCGACAGCATGCCGAGCCGCACCAGGGTCTGGCCGAGGCGCTCACGAGGATCCTCGCGGCGCTTGAGGGCGTCGTTCAGCTGATCGGCGGTGAGCAGCCCCTTGTCGAGCAGCAGCTCGCCGAAGCGACGGGTCGAGAGGCGATAGGCGGTGGCCATCAGACGCTCTTCCTCGCCGGCTCGGGGACGTTGGCCACGCGATAGGTGCGCCGCTGGAGCGAGGCGCGCTTCTCGCTGTCCTCGAAGAACGGATAGGCGGTCTCGAACGAGATCGTGCCGCGATCCACCAGCTCGGCCAGCGAGTCGTCCATGGCCAGCATGTCGTCGCG
>DATKAB010000085.1 GCA_035498555.1 Candidatus Sulfotelmatobacter sp. | reverse complement strand
CGACTCGCGAAGGAGAAGCGTCAGGCAGATCCTCGAGCAGCGCCTCTTCCCCACGCGCATCGAGCTACCGGAGCGATGGGCGCAGTACTACTGGAGAACCATTCGGACGCGAGCCTTCACCCGCAACCAGCGCCACACCCTCAAATACGCGGCGTAACTGGCTCGACAGGCGCTGCCATGGGGAATTGGAACCTCACTCAACTGCAATCTTCGGAGCAGGACCCAATCTCCGGAGCAGGACCCAAGCTGGGGCGAACTAGTGCCCAGCGGCGGGCTTCATCATGGAGCTCTCATGCGGCGGCAGCACCGGCAGAGTGCCCGTGAAGTTGTGCATGATGTGCGGCGAGTAGGTCGCGAAATCGAAGGTCGGACTGTTGGTCGACGTGTGGCACGTGCGGCACGTGGCCTCGGTCACCTTCTGCGGGACGGCGGCGAAAGCCTCGTGCTGCGAGCCCATCCCGTGGCAGTTCTCGCAGCCGACGTTCACCATCTTGGGCGTCGCGGCGCCCGATTCGAATCCGCCCGGCTTCTGGTATCCCACCACGTGGCAGGGCACGCAATCGGGAGTCGCGTCCTTCTTGGCGTCCACCAGCGTCTGCCAGGCGTGCGAATGCTTGGTGGTCTTCCACTGCTCTCCCTCGGCGACGTGGCAACGCTGGCACACTTCGCTGCCCACGTAACGATCGGGAGCGTCCTGGCTGGCGCTTGCGAGCTGCTTCGCGGCCTGCTCCTTCTGCGCCTTCGCCAGCCGCTCGTTGAACTTGTCCTCGAACTCCTTGACGATGGTCGCGATCTCGGGCTTCTCGCCCACCTCGGGACCGAGCACGAACACGTCGTTGTCGCCCGAGGTCACCTTCTTCGCCGAATTCAGCGTCAGGATCGTCCGCCCCATGTACTGGCCCTGCTCGCCGCCGTAGCACGCCACCGTGCTCTTGATCAGGCGACCCTTCTGCAGCATCGGAACGTTGCGGCCCACGATCACCACGTCGATGCCGTCAATCGCCGTGACCAGATCCTCGCTCTCGACCTTGCCGAGTTGCGAGAGCAACACCACCGCGGTCGCGCCCTTCTTGCGCAGCTCGGCCACCACGCGCTTGGCGGTCGCCTGCGGCTCGTCCACAGCCAGCGAATCACGCGAAAGACCGAGGTCCACCTTGTCGCTCATCAGACCGAAGAAGCCGACCTTCACGGTCCCGATCTGCTTGATGAGGTAGGGCTGGATCGCGGTGGTGCGCGTCTTCTTGTCGATCAGGTTGGCGCACACCATCGGCAGTTGGGTCCGCTTGATCTGCGCCTTGAGGAACGAAATCCCGAAGCGCAGGTCGCGGTCGGCGAGACCGACCGCGTCGGTGCCGAGCAGTTTCATCCCATCCATCAGGAACCAGGTGTAGTCGATGTGCAGCGAGTCGTCGGGGAAGAAACCACCGTCATCGACCAGTGCGACCTGGCCGTAGCTCGCTCGGATGCTGTCTGCGAAACTCGCCCGCCGGGCGAGGCCCCCCTTGGGCGTGTGTCAGCCACACGGGCTGGCCTTCCCCTTCACGTCCACCGTGGAGAGGATGATCAGCTTGTCGGGCTCGAGAATGTGGGTCTTCGACGGGGCTGCGGCGCCCGCCACCAGGATCCAGGCGATGACGGCGAGCGCGGAGCCCGCCAGCAGGCGGAGGAACATCGACTTCATGGAGTCTCCGAGGAGTCGAACCAGGCGCGGGACAACGGGAAATTACGGACGGCCGGAAGTGTACGAACCGACCGCTTGGATCGTCAAGAATTGCCGCGCGATCGCGGCCCGCGAGGGCAGAGGTCTTACAGAACGATGACGTTATCGGCCGCCTCGAGCCGGGCGCCTACTCCTCCTCGCGGCGGTACCTCCCAAGACGATCCCCGGCCGGGACTCGCCGGCCGGATGCACCGTGGACAACCCGCACCTCGAAGCCGTAGCGGTCGAGGCCGAAATGGCGTTCGATCCGGTTCACCAGTCCCGCCACGGTCGCGTCGGCCCGGATCGTCCGGCCGCGCCGCCCCGACCCGTGGGCGCGAGCCTGCCCGGCGGCATAGCCCTCCTCGAAGGCGCGGCGCACCAGTCGCTCGAGTCCGCGCCACTGGGACCGCTTCACGCGTCTCAGGGTCTGCGTCAGGTTCATGCCTCATTCCCTCCATCCGCTCGAGCACACCGCGGCGAGGATACTCCCTTCGCCCGGGCCCCGCGCGTTCGCGCGCGAAGCGGAGTGGCGCTACCCTCGATCGCTCAGCGAATCGCACCGCCCGGAGGACCATGAGCCCTTTTGAGACCCTGACCGAATCGGAATGGGAGCGAGTCGAGCAGGTCTGGCGCCTGATCGAAAAGGGCGAGCTGGACTCCGCGCGACGGGATCTGACCGGGCTCCAGCACGAGCGGGGACGTCACCCCGACCTGGGCATCGTCGATGCGGCGCTCCACCTCGAGGCCGGCGAGCCACAGGACGCGCTCGAAGCGCTGCACGGCGCCGAGCGCTCCGCGGACCCTGCCCAGTTCTTCCATCTCCGCGCTCTCGCGCACTTCGAGCTGGTCCAGCTCGAATCGGCCCGCGACGACGCCGAGCGCGCGATCACCGTGAACCCCGCGCTCGCCGAGGCCCACGAGCTGCTGAGTCGCGTCTACGAACACCTTGGCGACGAGACGCAGTCCGCCGTGCACGCCACCACCGCTCAGGATCTCGACGCCGAGTCCTTTCCCGGGGCGCTCGAGGTCTCCGACGAGGATTTCGACGAGCTGGTCGAGCAGGCGCTCGGCGAGCTCCCCGAGCGAGTGCGCAACGAGCTGCACGAGGTGCGCGTGCTGGTTCAGCCGCTGCCCGAACGCCACGTGCTCACCGGCGGCACTCCGCCGCTGCCGCCGGACATCCTCGGCCTGTTCGTGGGCCGGCATCTCATGGAGCGCAGCCACTCCGACCTGCCCGACGAGCCGCCGGCGATCTATCTCTTCCGCCGCAATCTGCTTCGCTCGTGCGCCGACCGCGACGAGCTGGCGCGCGAGATTCGCATCACGCTGCAGCACGAGGTCGGCCATCTGCTGGGGCTCGACGAGGACGAGCTCGAAGAGTGGGGCCTGGCGTAGTCCGCTCGGGAGTGGCCGCGGATTCGCGATGCCCCGCTATTCCGCCGGCTCGGCACGCATCGTCCCGCGACCACAGTGCGCGCAGGGCACGCCGTAGCTGCGCAGGTCGGCGCGCCCGAGCAGCGGCGTGACCGCGGCGTGGGCGCGCGGCGGATCCCCCGCGAGGATCGCCGTCCGGGCCATTTCGACGCCCGCGCGGATCGGCTCGGCGCCGCGCGCCCCGAGCCACGGCTCCGACGCCAGCGACTCGACCCGTTGGCGTGCCAGCGGCGCGGCGATCGCGGCGGCCTCGGAGGCGAGTCCAAGCGCCGCGTAGCCGTGGAGCAGCAGCGCGCGATCCCAGAACGTGTCGTGCTCGAGCTCGGACTCGGCCGCGCGCAGCACGCGGGCGTCGGGACAGGTGGAGGCGTCGCGGCGCGCGCGCCACAGCGCTCGTTCGACGAGCAGCGACCAGAGCAGCCGCCCGACGGTGTGGTCGCTCCAGTATTCCGACGCCGGGCCGGCCTCGGCGCGCGCCGCGGCGATGGTTTCGGACAAGGGGAGCCCCGGCGTGATCGCCACCGATTCCGAGATCCGCAGGGCCGCTCGATTCCACCTCGCTTCGCGGCCCGTCCCGGCATGCGCGAGATCCTCGTGTGCCGCCTCGAAGTCCCCGCGGCGCGCGCGCAGCGTTCCGCGCATCAGCCGCGCGCGTGGATCCTCGCTCCGTTCCAGCCGTCGCGACCACGAGGCCTCGGCCTCGGCGAGCCGGCCGAGTCGCTCCTCCGCGATCGCGCGCGCTTCCCACGCGCGCGCTTCGGACCAGAGTTTCGGACCGGCATCGAGCAGGATCTCGAGCGCCCGCGACCACGCGCCGCTCCGGAGCGCCACGATCGCCTCGGAGAGTTCGGCGAGATCGGAAGGCCGGGCCTCCGGCGGCGTGAGGTCCGTGATCCAGCGTGGCCGCTCCGGCAGCAGCGCCGCGATCGGTGCCGGGTCTCCGCTCCACGCGGTCAGCACGGCGTCCAGATTCTGCAGCTCGTTCAGCGCCTCGATGAAGCGTGGCCGATCGATGCTCGGCTCCCCCCCGCAGTTCGGGCAGCGTGTCGCCTCGCCGGGAGCCAGCCGCCAGCCGAGCTGGCAGGCTTCGCACCAGGCGCCGGCGCCACCCGCGTCGCGGCCCAGCACGCCGCCGGCCTCGCAGGAATCGCAGTGGAGGGCCCAGCGTTCACTACTGGATTCCACCAATGCTCCCGGTCCGCGTGCCGCGCTCGACGTAGAGCTCGCGCAGATCCTTGACGCCGATACGCAGGTAGTACTCGGCCTCGCCGCCCTCGATGAAGGTGCGCGTGAAGCTCGCCGTCCAGCAATGCAGGTCGCGCGTCAGCCCGTAGCGCTGCGTGCCGATGTGGCCGGTCACGAGATCCACCTGAGTCGAGTACTCGAGCGCCCAGCCCGGGCTGAACTGGTAGTGCCCGACCAGATTCATGGTCTGCGCGGTGCTCCAGCTCGGCCCGCTGTAGCCGCCGGCGTAGGAGTAGGCCAGCTGTAGCGACCAGTCCTCATCGAAGCCTCCCATGTCCACCTGCGAGGTCTGCTCGGTGGGCAGCGCCTGGGTCGTGCCGGGCTTGCCGCGGCCCTTGTGGAACGTGTAGCCGGTGTAGAAGGAGAGATTGCGCAGCGGGCGGCCCTCATAGGGATCGACGGTGAAGCTGGTGGTCCCGCTCAGCGAGCCGGGCGGCTGGATCAGGAAGCTGCCCGCGATCGGCGTGAACGCGTGCAGCTGATGCTGCTCCTGCCACAGGAAGTTGTAGGACGAGCTCAGGTTCAGGGCGAGCAGATTGTCGAGCCGCGTCACCTCGCCATTCCGGTTGAGCTTCACCTGAAGGCGCTGGCTCAGACCGAGCGTCATGAACTCCTGCTTGGCCGACGAGATCGAGATGTCGCCAACCGGCGTAAATCGGCTGCGCACGATTCCGTTGGCGTCGGTGTACTGGAGGTTCGAGAACTCGGGCGCGTACGAGAAGCTCACGCTGGGAAAGATCACGTGGCGGAGCCCGGCGATGCTTCCCCAGTGGGGCCGGAACAGGCCGTAGTAGGTGGCGCTTCCCGTCACCGACGCGTTCCACACCGCCGCGGGAACCACGGTGTTGCCGATCTCGTCGAAGTCGAAGACGTCGAACTCGCCGGTGAAGCGCGGCGCGAGGTTGAGCCAGCCGAACGCGCGGCGCGAGTCGGTGAGCGAGAGCGAGGACCCGAAGGCGCGACGCTCGGACTTCTGCTGGTCGATCACCGAGATCGAGTCCGGCACGCCGTTGACGCTGAACGTGTCCTGCCCGGCCACGAAACCGGTGCGCGTGCGCACGTCGCTGAATTCGGCGCCCAAGCTCGCGTAGAGGGTGCTCAGGCGCTTCTCCCAGGGGGTGCCGTGAAGGAGGCCGAGCGAACCGAGCGTGCGGGTCGGCAGTGACAGCGTGACGTTGGGGAGGGAGCTCTGCAGATTCGGACTGGGCGAGTAGGTGCCGGTTGCCGCGCCGTGAAGCGGCCCGGCCCCGTCGGGATCGGTGATGCCGACGTCGGCGTCGAGGTCCTGGCGGCGATCCACCACCGCGTTGATGCTCGCCCACTGCGCGTTGTGCGAGAACGCCAGGCTCGAGGTGAGGAAGCGGTTCAGTCGCTGCCCCAGCGGCCGGCCGTAGAGATCGCTGGTGCTGTAATCGCGGCTGGAGATGAACGAGGCCTGGCCGGTGAGATGGGTGTCGGGCGAGAGCTCCTGGTAGTGCTGGGCGGTGATGTCGTAGTCGGTGGTGTTGAGGTGCTCGTTGCGCGCGTAGGTGCCGCGCACCGAGCCGTCCAGCACGTACAGCAGCTTGTAGATGCCCTCGCCCCGCAATACCCACGAGGGCTCGGCCTGGTAGTAGTCGCCGGCCACCGTGAAGTCGCAATAGTCATTGGTCGCCCAGTAGTAGCCGGCGTTGCGGATGAATTCCCCGGCGCGATTGTTGAACCCGAGCTCGAACTGCGGGAACAGGAAGCCGGAATGCCGGCCGGGCTTGATTGGGAACACCCAGAACGGGAGCGCCAGCAGCGGCACGTTCTTGACGTAGAACACCACCGGCTTGGCCACCAGCTTGTCCTTGAGATAGATCTTCATCCACCGCGCGCTGAAGTGATAGTGCGGCTCCTCGAGATTGCAGGTCGTGTACTCGCCATTCTCCACGTCCAGCTCGTTGTCCGACACCTTGCGAATCGCGTCGCCGTTGTAGAGGCCCTTCTCGTAGGTGGTGGTGGCCTGATAGATGGTTCCCACCCGGGAGTTGAGGTCGTAGGTCATCAGATGGCCGTCCACGGTGTCGCCGCGGTCGCGGAGCCGTGGCGACCCGTTGGCCAGCAGCGTCTGTGCCTCGACGTCGTATTCGACGCGCCGGGCGTTCAGCTCGAGATCGCGATAGGTGAGATGAGCGTCGTGGTCGAGCACAATGCGACTCTTCGGCACCTCGAACTCGATGCGACGCGCGTCGTAGCGAATCACTTCGTGCGCGACCATGGCGGTGTCGCTCTCGTTGACGGCGGGGTGGTATTCCCCCTGCGCCCGGCTGTCCACGCGGGCGTGATCGATCTTCTTGTCCTTGAAGAAGATGGTGATCGTGTCGCCCCAGGCCTGATTGTGTTCCGCGGTCTTGCCGGGCTTCGGCGTCGCCGAATAGGTGTTTCGCGCACCTCCCACCGCCACCAGGCTGTCGATCGTATTGCCGGTGACGTAGGCGTCCACGCGGTCGCCGGTGAGCTGCGACGTCTCGCCCTCGGAACCGACTCGAGCGCCACTGTAGTCCATGATCGCGTTCGGCCTGACGACGACCCGCTTCAGACGCCTCTGTTCGGACCACAGCTCGAGCGTGTCCCCGCTCACCCGGGTCTCGTTGTCCCAGGCGCGCGGATGCCCGGTGAGCCACCCGCGTTGAGCGACATCGTCGAAGCGCCCGAGATCGGCCCGCGCCTGCAGGGTGTCGCGCGACACTTTCACCGAATCGATGGCCTCGGCCAGGCGCGACTCGGTGTTGAGGCGCAGACGCAGCGCTTCGATGTCGGCGGCCTTGCCCTGCTCGTCCTTGAGGCGAAGCCTCGGCGAGCCGTGCGCGTCGGCCCATTTGGTCTTGCGGTCGTAGTCGACGCGGTCGGCGGTCAGCTCCAGCCGATTCTGATCGTCGAATCCGTGCACATTGCCGATGGCGTGGAGCATCAGCGAATCGCGCTGATAGATCGCGTGATCGCAGGTGATGCGTTGCTGCTTGTCGCGCCCCTCCACGCCGCCGGTGAGATCGGCGAGGCCGGTTCTGCGGTCGTAAGTGCCGCTGGGCGCTCGCAGCACCGCGTCGCGATCCATGAGCACGACGTTGCCGTTGACCTTCAGCAGATCGTTGTCTTCCGAGTAGGAGGCGTGGTCGCAGGTGACGGTGGTGGTGCTGTCCACCATTTTCACGCGGCCGTCGAGGTCGAGTATGCCGGCGGCACGAACATAGCGGCCGCGATCGGCAGTGAGCACGCTGCGGCCACGCGTGATGTGCAGGTTGCCGCGAAGCAGCACCTCGTCGCCCTGGTCGCCGTGGCTCCCGGTCATGTTGTCGGCGGTGAAGTGAAGGGGCGGTTCGACCCGCGCCGCGGTGTCGCGCGACGCGGCGACGCGGGCCGAGGTGTCGGGCACGGCGGCGCGCCGTGCGGTGGTGTCGGCCATCGCCGGCTTACGGCGGGTACTGTCGGGCCCGGCGGCGAGCGCGGTCGACGCCCACAGCACGAGCCAGGCGAGCGCCGCCAGGGATCGCGCCATGGCCGAGCGGGTGCGCCGCGTCACTGCCACTCTCCCGGTGCGCCACCCAGCGCCTCCATCGCCTCCCCCACCGCGAACAGCGAGCCGGTGAGCAGCGCCGGCGTCTCCGCTCCGCGGGGCACGAGTTCGAGCGCGCGGGCGCATGCCTCGCGCACCGAGGCTGCCACCCGCACCTGAAACCCGAGGCGGCGCGCCGACTCGGCCACGCGCTCGGGATCGGCGGCGCGCTCGCTGCGCGAGCAGGTCGCGAACAGGGCGGCGCCGGGCGCGAGGCGGACCAGCGGCTCGAGCATGCGATCGAGATCCTTGTCGCGCGAGACCGCGAGCACCAGCGCCGCGGGCGGTGAATCGAAGCGCCGGCGCCAGGCGCGCGCGAGCGCCTCGACGCCCTCCGGGTTGTGCGCACCATCCCACCACAGGCGCGACTCGCCGGGGCAGGCCTCGAAGCGGCCGGGCCAGCGCGCTTCCGCGAATCCGCGTTCGATCGCAAGCGGTGGGACATCGAGGCCCGCTCGCGACAGCGCGCGGAGCACCGTTGCGGCGGTCGCGGCGTTGCCGGGCTCGAGCTCGCCGACGAGCGATCGCTCGGGCGGGTCGGGCGCGGCGTCGATCACCGGCGCGCCGCTTCCGCGCGCGATCTCGCGGATCACCTCGCGCGCGGGAGCGGGAATCCCGCGCGCCAGCACCACCGGAACGCCTGGTTTCACGATGCCCGCCTTCTCCACGGCGATTTTCGCGAGCGTGTCGCCCAGGATCTCGGTGTGGTCGTAGCCGATCGAGGTGACGGCGCAGATCGCGGGGGCGAGCACGTTGGTGGTGTCGAGCCGCCCGCCCAGCCCGACTTCGATCACCGCCCACTCCACGTCGCGCTCGGCGAAATACTGGAAGCCGAGCGCGGTCGCCACCTCGAAGAAGGTGCGATCGCGCCCTTCGGGAAGCGACTCGATCCGTTGGAGAATGCGGAACAAGACCTCCTCATCCGCCCACCGGCCGCCGACGCGAATGCGCTCGCGGAAGTCCACCAGATGCGGAGAAGTGAAGAGCCCGGTCCGGATTCCGGCTTCGCGCAGCGCACGCTCGATCAGGGCGCAGGTCGACCCCTTGCCGTTGGTGCCCGCCACGTGAATCGAGCGAAATCGTCGCTCCGGATTCCCCAGCGCGCCGAGCAGGGCGCGGGTGCCGTCCAGTCCGAGCTTGTCGCGGCGGCGCTCGAGGCCGTAGAGCTGTTCGAGAGCGCTCTGGAGCGTGCGGGTCGCCACCGCGTCAGGTTTTCGACCCGGCCTTTGCCTGAGCCGGCGCGCCCGCGGTCGCGTGAGGCGAGAGCGCGCCCTCCGCGGCGAAGCCACCGGTGGAATCCCAGAAGTATCCCAGGATGCGACCCACTTCGTCGCGCATCTGCTTGCGGTGGACGATCAGATCCACGAAACCCTTTTCGAGCACGAATTGTGCGCGCTGGAAGCCCGGCGGCAGGTCCTCGCCGATGGTTTGACGGATGACGCGCGCGCCCGCGAAACCCACCAGCGCGTTCGGCTCGGCGACGATGACGTCGCCCAGCGAGGCGTAGGAAGCCAGCACGCCCGCCATGGACGGATCGGTGAGGATGGAGACGAAGGGCAGTCGCTCGGCCTCGAGCACCGCGAGCAGCGCCGAGGTCTTGGCCATCTGCATGAGCGAGAGGATTCCTTCCTGCATGCGCGCGCCGCCGGTCGCGGTCACCACCACCAGCGCCCGCCGCTCGGCGACCGAGCGCTCGATGGCGCGCGCCACCTTCTCGCCCACCACCGAGCCCATGCTGCCCCCCATGAAGAAGAAGTCCATGATCGCGAGCGAAACCGGCACGTTCCCGATGCTCGCGATTCCCGAGAGCACAGCATCCTTCAGGCCGGTCTCCCGCTGCGCGGCCTTCAGCCGGTCCGGATAGCGCATCTTGGCGTCACGGAACTCGAGCGGGTCCGCCGCCTCGAGATTCGCATCGCGCTCCGAGAACGATCCCGGATCGGCGAGGAACTCGAGATAGGTCCGGGCCGGCACGCGGAAATGATGATTGCAGTGCGGGCAGGTCCAGAGGTTCTCGGCGAGCACGCTTTGGAACAGCGCTTCGCCACACCCTTCGCACTTGGTCCAGAGTCCCTCGGGGACTTCGGAGCGCTTGGGCCGCTTGGCGGGGCGGATGCCGCTGCGTTCGCGTTTGAGCCAGGACATGAGCTTGGTTTCCGGCGCGTCAGGGAGTCAGGGGCATGGCGTCACGCGCGCGGGCGCTCCACAGCATGATGAGCGCGTCTTCTCCGCTGTCACGATAATACCCGCGCCTGAGGCCCGCCAAACGGAATCCCAACGAGCGGTACAGCGCCTGAGCCGCATCGTTGCTCACCCGGACCTCCAGAGACAGAGATTTCACGCCGGCCTGACGCGCTGAACTGAGCAAGTCCTCGACCAGAGCACGTGCCACTCCCGCACGCCGCTGCTCGGGGGCGACGGCCAGGTTGGCCAGGTGTCCCTCCTCGCTGCCCACCCAGGCCACCAGATAGCCGGCGAGGCGGGGAGGCCCGGAAGGCGCATCGGCCGACGGACGCTCGGCGATGCGCGCGTACGACAGGGGTTGCGAAAGCTCCTCGCGGAAGAACGACTCGGGCCACGGATCGCCGAATACTCGCCGTTCGAGCGCCGTGACCGCGCTCAGGTCCGCGGGCGTGAACTCGCGGATGCGAATCGGGATTCCGGCGAGCGCCCGCCGTCGCACCCGCTCCTCGGCCTGGGCGGGGCGCACGTACAGCGGCTCGAACGGCGCGCTGCGCGCGGGCAGGCCGGCCGCAGGACCCAGGCCCGCAGTCGCCGCGCGCGCCAGATCCTCGGCCGAAAGGCCATCGTGGCGCCAGGCCGGAAACGTGCTGCCCTCGAACGCGCCCTCGAGCCGCGCGCGCTCACGTCCCGCGCCCGGCCCGAGGAACTTCACCGCGAATCCCGGAACCAGGGCCATCACCTCATTCACCGCCCGGAACACCGCCTCCAGATCACCGACGCGCGGCGAGGCGAGCAGCCGGATCTGACCGCGCGTGTCGGCGCGGAAGAATCCCGCGTACAGATCGCGATGGCCGGCCGGCACCAGCGGCACCAGCAGCGCCCGGCGCGCACCCGAGGACAACGCCAGGCTCGCCAGCGACGAGGCGCCCAGCCGGGCGGCGCCCGACGGCAGAGCGAGTCCCGCGGCGGTCGCCAGCCCCACGCGCACGCCGGTGAACGAACCGGGGCCGAGATCCGAGGCGATCCACAGCAGGGACTCGGGCGAAATCTTCGCGCGGCCGAGCGCCTCGGCGACCAGCGCGGACAGGCGTCGCGTGTGGCCGTGTCCGACCTCCTCGCGCACCTGCGACGCGGCCTCGCCGGCCGCGTCCACCACCAGCACCTCGACGTGCTCGGTCGCGGACTCGATGGCGAGTCCCGGTCCGGGGCGCACCTTGAGCGTCACGGCAGCCTCCTCCACGCCTCGAGCAGCGCGTGGCCTCTCGGACCCTCGGCGCGCGCGGTGACGCGACGCTCGCGCTCGGAGATCAACTCGAACTCGAGCGTCAGTGCGTCGTCGCGGAGGCCGGCGGGCAATCGATCCCCCCACTCGACCGCCAGCGCGCCGCGCTCGAGCGCCTCCTCGAGCCCCAGTCCCGCCACGTCGCGCTCCTCCAGCCGATAGAGATCGGCGTGATAGAGCGGCACCCGGCCGTGGTATTCGTGGAGCAGCGTGAACGACGGGCTCCGCACGCGCGCCTTCACCCCGAGGCCGCGCGCGAGCCCGGCGACCAGGCGCGTCTTTCCCGCGCCGAGCGGCCCGAGCAGCAGCAGCCGGTCGCCGGGCTCGAGCGACTTCGCCAGCGCCTCGCCGAGGCGCTCGGTCTCCTCGACCGCGGCGCTCAGGCGCACGGCGACGTCTCCGGACGAATCGAGCACCGAGGGATTCCGCTCCCGCTCACCCGCGACGCGAGGTCAGCGTCATCAGCGGCAGCACCATCTCCTCGAGCGAGATGCCGCCGTGCTGGAACGAGCCGCGATACTGGCGCTCGTACTCGTGAAAGCGGGTCGGATAGACGAAATAGTAGTCCTCGCGCGCCAGCACGTAGTTCTTGTTGAGGCCGTCGTCCGGCAGCATGAAATCCAGCGGCCGGCGCACGATCACCGCCTGCTTGGGGTCGGTGTTGAGATTGATCCCGAACTTGTAGCGAAGATTGGTGGAGGTCTCGCGATTGCCGTGGACCAGCGCCGCGCGCCGGCCGAGCACCGAGCCGTGGTCGGTGGTGACGACCACGGCGCAGTCCTGATTGGCGAGAGCCTGGAAGATTTCATACAGCGGACTGTGAACGAACCAGGCCTTCATCACCGCGCGGAACGCGGCCTCGTCGGGGGCCAGCTCCTGCAGGATGTCGCTGTCGCTGCGCCCATGCGCGAGGATGTCGAGGAAGTTGAACACCATCGAGACCAGCGACAGCCCCGCAAACGAATTGATCTGGCGCCGGGTGTTCTGCGCTTCCTCCGCCTCGTAGACCTTGATGTACTTGGTGCCCTTCGCCGGGGTCACCTTGAGGCGTTCGAGCTGCAGATCCAGCAATTGCCGCTCGAACCGATTCTTGGTGCGCTCGTCGTTGCTCGACTCCTGCCACAGATCCGGATGGCGCTTGTGCAATTCGGCGGGCAGCAGACCGGAGAAGATGGCGTTGCGAGAATAGGGCGTCGCGGTGGGCAGGATCGAACAGTAGTACTCGCGCTTCACCTCGAACCAGTCCTCGAGCAGAGGCTCGAGCGTGAACCACTGATCGAGCCGCATGCAATCGATCACGATGAACATGACGCGCCGCCCGGACTGGAGGTGCGGGACCACCGCGTGCCGAACCACGTCGGTCGAAAGCATCGGTCGATTCGTCGCCTCCGGGGTCGCGTCGTGGACCCAGGCCGGGTAGTGATCCTCGATGAAGCGCCCGAAGTCGATGTTGAGGCTGCGGCGGAAGTCGCCGTGCGCCTGCTGCAGTCCGGCCTCGGGCGCCCCGTCCAGTCCCACGTCCCAGCGCGCCACGTCGACCGCCAGATCCACCCAGCCCGCCCAGTCGAGCCGGCGCCGGTCGAGCAGCTGCCAGTGCTGCATCTCGCCGACGTAGTCGCGTGCCCGCTGCGAGTCCTGGATCTTCTGGGTGTCGAAGACGCGCTTGCAGGCCAGGAACACCTGCGAGGGATTGACGGGCTTGATGAGGTAGTCGGTGATGTGCTTGCCGATCGCCTCCTCCATCAGGCGCTCTTCCTCGCTCTTGGTGATGAGGATGACCGGCAGACTCACGTCCCGCTCCTTGAGCCGGTCGAGGGTGGCGAGCCCGCCGAGCCCCGGCATCATCTCGTCGATCAGCACCACGTCGAATCGGGAGTGCCCGATCTCGGTCAGGGCGTCCTCGCCGTTACGCACGGGAGTGACCTCGAAGCCCTTTTGCTCCAGGAACTTGATGTGGGGCCGGAGCATGTCGATCTCGTCGTCGGCCCACAGGATGCGGCGGGGTGGTCGTTCGCTCATGCCGGCCAGAATAGTCGTTCGGTCAAGGGGTGACGAGCCGGGTTCCGGTGTCCGGCCCGTGCCGCCCACCCCGGGCCTGGAGCCTGAAACTCGGGGCGCCCAGCCGGCGTATAAGCGGCAGACCCTGGGAGGACTGCGCCATGTGGCCGAGCTGGAGGTCGAGAGTTCCGCTGCGTTCCCTGCTTCCGGGGCTCGCCGCGCTGATCGCGCTGCCAGGCGCGGCCCTGGCCAGCGAGCCGACGGTCAGGAGCTGGGACCAGAGCTTCACGGTCGGCGAGCATCCTCGCGTACACGTCAACAGCGACGACGCCCGAGTCGTCGTGCACACCGGCGCTTCGGGTCACGTCGAGTTCCAGGTCCACTACTCGGACCATCGCTGGGGTTTCACCTCCCCTCCTCGCGAGCCGCACGTCAACATGACGCAGAACGGCGACGAGGTGACGCTCAGCGTCAGGCAGCCCACGATCTTCGCCTTGTTCGGCGTCGTGGACACGCGGCTCGAGGTGAACGTGATCCTGCCGGCAACCTGTGACCTGCTCATCTCGAGCGGCGACGGCTCGGTGACGCTCGAACAGCCGGTGGAAGGCCACGTCGAAATCAGCACCGGCGACGGCCGCATCGTGGCGCACGGAACGCGCGGCGACATGAGCTTCCACAGTGGCGACGGCGCCGTAGTCGGCGACAGCCTCGACGGCACGTTGGCGGTGCGCTGCGGCGACGGCCATGTTCAGCTCTCGGGACGCTTCGACCGCATCGAGGAGAAGAGCGGCGACGGGCGCGTCGAGATCACCGCCGAAAAGGGCTCGCGCATGCGCGACGACTGGAGCATTGAGACTTCGGATGGCCCGCTGACCGTGCGCATCCCCCAGGACCTGCAGGCCGAGCTCGACGCGCACGCCGGCGACGGCGTCATCCGCTTCCAATTGCCGGTGTCGCTGAGCGAGCAGCTCGACCGTCATACGATCCGCGGCCTCATCAACGGCGGCGGCCCGCTGCTGCGACTGCGCACCGGCGACGGCACGCTGACGCTGGCGGCGTCGGATTAGCTAGGTCGGGAAGCTGGCGACGATGACCGTGCCCTGATGGGGAGCACTGTGGCGGATGGCGAGCCGGCCGCCGTGGTACTCCTCGACCACGCGCCGCGCCAGCGCCAGCCCCAGGCCCCACCCGCGGCGCTTGGTGGTGTAGCCGGGCTCGAAGGCGCGCCGCTGCTCGGCCAGCGACATGCCGCGACCGTTGTCGGCGATCACGATCTCGACCGCCTCGGTCTGGCTACGCCGCTCGACCGTCACGGTGATGCGAGCCGGCCGCTTATCGAGGGCGTCGATCGCGTTGGAGAGCAGATTCTCCACCGCCCATTCGAGGAGTTCGCGACTCAGATTGATGGGGGGGACTTCCTCGTAGCGCTCGACGATTTCGACTTCGCCCGCCGCCTGCGGAATGCGCCGGCGCATGTAGGCCACCGCCTCGCGCACCACCGGCGTCGGATCCTGGAGCTGCAGATTGGGCGAGGAGCCGACGTGGCTGAATCGCTGCGCCACCCGGCTCAGCCGCTCGATGTCTCGGTCCATCTCGCCCAGCGTCTCTTCGGTCTCGGCGCGTGCCAGCGTGACGCGCTCACCGCCTCCGGATTCGAGATTGGCGCGCAGCAACTCGACCCAGCCCATCAGTGACGAGAGCGGCGTGCCGAGCTGGTGAGCGGTCTCCTTGGCCATGCCCACCCAGATGATGCGGCGGTCGGCTTCGCGAATGCCGGCCAGACCCCAGTATCCGAGCGCGAGCAGCACCATGACGCCCACCACCGAGATCACCGGCATCAGTCGTAATCGCTCCAGCACCGGGGGTGCCCCGTAGTGCACCGCGCCGAGCCTGGCGCCGGTGCCGGGCTGGGTCATGGCGATCGGCGTATTGAGACGGTCGAGCACCACCACCTGGGCGCGCACCCGCTCGATGCGGTCGCGAATCGGCTGAGCGATCGGCAGGTTGTCCTCCAGGCTGTCGATCGATGCCGCCGGCACCAGCGCGGGGTCCACGTCGATCTCGCGCCAGGCTCGTGGCATGCCGAGCGTGTCGGTGATGACGATCGGGAACTCGATGCCCGAGAGCACCTCCGAGAAGATGCGCTGCAGCTCGGGATCGCGGGTCGCGGGAATCGAGGCCTGGGCGCAGAAGCGCGCCAGCACGCGCGAGGTGGTCTCGACCTCGTGCGTGAGGCGACGCAGCGCCTGATTGGTGAAGATGAAGACCGCAGCCGCGAGCAGGCTGGCACCCACGAACAGCCCCGCGCGCAGCAGCTGCGAACCGCTCATCCGCAACGGGCCGATCATGCGCGCATCGTTCCGGCTCTCCGGGCCAAGCTCGGTTCCGTCGCGGAGCCTAAGGCGTCAGCACCTCGAGGCCATTGAGGTACGGGCGCAGCGCCGCCGGGATCACCACGGATCCGTCGGCACGCTGGTGATTCTCGAGCAGCGAGGCGTAGGTGCGCGGCAGCGCCACGCCCGACGCGTTGAGCGTATGGGGGAACTCCACCCTGGCACCGGCCGTTCGACGGAACCGCATGCCCATGCGGCGCGCCTGGAAATCCTCGAAGTTGGAGCACGACGAGCACTCCAGCCAGGCGGCCGAGCCCGGCGCCCACACTTCGAAGTCGTAGCACTTGGCGGCGGCGAAGCTGAGGTCGCCGGTGCACAGCAGCATGACGCGATAGGGAAGCTCGAGGGCCTCGAAGATGTCGCCGACCTCGCGCGCCAGCTTCTCGTGCTCGTCGTAGCTGGTCTCGGGCGCCACGATCTTCACCAGCTCGACCTTGTCGAACTGGTGCACGCGAATCATGCCGCGCGTGTCGCGGCCGGCGGCGCCCGCCTCGCGGCGATAGGACGCGCAGTACGCGGTCAGATAGCGCGGCAGCATGCCTGGCTCGAGAATCTCGTCGCGATGGATGTTCGTCACCGGCACTTCGGCGGTCGGATTCAGGAACAGGTCGTCCTCGCCGATCAGGTACATGTCCCCCTCGAGTTTCGGGAGCTGGCCGGTTCCGAACAACGCCGCGCGCCGGATTACGTGCGGCGGCGAAACCTCGGTGTAGCCGTGGCGCTCGACGTGGAAATCGAGCATGAAGCTGATCAGCGCCCGCTCGAGACGCGCGCCGCGCCCGGTGAAGAGCAGGAATCCCGAACCGGAGATCTTGGGCGCGCGGTCGAAGTCGAGGAGCCCCAGGCGGGTCGCGATCTCCCAGTGGGGCTTCGGCTCGAAATCGAATTCGCGCTGGGCTCCAGCCGTGCGCACCAGCTGGTTCTGCGCCGAGTCGCGGCCGGGCGGCACCGATTCGTGCGGCAGGTTCGGAATCCACGCCGCCAGCGCCTCGCTCTCCTCCTCGAGCTTGCGCAGCTCCTCGTCGAGCGCCTTGATGCGATCGCCGACCTCGCGCATCGCGGCGATCTCGGCCGAAGCGTCCTGACCGCCTTTCTTGAGCGCCGCGATCTGCTCGCTGGCGGCGTTGCGGCGCGCCTTCAGCTGCTCGCTCTCGTGAAGGACCTGCAGGCGCCGTTCCTCGACTCCGTAGAAGGTCTTGAGGTCGACGGTCATGCCCTTCAGGGCAACGCCGGCTTCCACTTTGTCGCGATGAGTGCGCAGAAATTTCAGATCGAGCATGTGTGGACGAAGCCCGGTTGGGAGGACGCGCGCCGGAGGATTCGCGTCATGAAACGCGATCGGCGTTGGGCTTGCAAGAGCGGCCGGCGGTTGTTCAACGCCGCCGCGCTTCCTCGGCCAGCGCCCGCGCCCTCGCGAACGCCGCGCGCGCCTCGTCCTCGCGCTTGAGGCGCGTGAACGTCATGCCCATGCCGAAATAGGCCGCCGGATCCTGTGGATCCGCGACCGCGGCGGCCGCGTACCGCTTGAGCGCGAGCGGATAGTCACCGGCCTGATAGGCCTGGTTGCCGGCGTCGATGAACGCCTGCGAGCGTTCGCGCGCCTGGGCATCATGCCCCGCGGTCGTCGCCCCGGGGCGCAGGCCGCCGCCGCCGCACCCGGCGAGCAGCAGGGTGAGCAGCGCGAGCCGGCCGCATGCCGATCGTGCGCGCCTCACGCCCGCCGCGCCTCGAGCCCGGGAAGGAATGGGAGCCGAATCCTCGGGGGCCCGCTCGCTACGACTTGGCCGACTTCTTCACCGCCGGCTTCTTGCCGGCCTTGCGGGCGGCCCGCGCCTTGGTCTTCCGCGCCGACACCGAGCGCTTGACGGCTCGCTTCGCCGGCTTTGCGGACGTCGCCTTCGCTGCCTTCCCGGGCCTGGCGACCGGCGCCGCGGCCGGAGCCTCGACGCTCGCCGCATGCGCCGCCGGCTGCGAACGCGTCACGATGCCCAGCTTGCGGAGCAGCGAGGCCACCTGCTCGGAAGGCTGCGCGCCCTTCGAGATCCACGCCTCGACCTTGTCCTTCTGCACCACCAGCTCGAAGGGGTCGGCCACGGGATTGTAGTGGCCGAGGATTTCGAGGAAGCGACCGTCGCGCTGACGGCGCGAGTCCGCGGCCACCATCCGGTAGAAGGGCCGCTTCTTGGCGCCGGCCCGCATCAGGCGAATCACCACTGCCATGAGTCTCCTCCGTCGTTCGTTTACCGCATCCGGCCGCGCAGCGCGGCCAGCCCTCGCGGTCCGTGTCTCAAGCGCTTCATCAGCGTCCGTGCCTGGTCGAATTCCTTCAACAACTGATTGACGTCGCTCACCCGTGTGCCACTCCCCGCCGCGATCCGGCGGCGGCGACTACCGTCGATCACCCGCGGCGAGCGCCGCTCGCGCGGCGTCATGCTCTGCAGAATCGCTTCGTATCGCCGGAACTTCGAGAGATCGGGACGCATCTGCGCCACCGCCTCCTTCGGCACGCCCGGCAGCATGCCCATCAGATCCTCCAGCGGGCCCATCTTCTTGAGCTGCTGGATCTGCTCGAGGAAATCCTCGAGCGTGAACTCCGAGCGCCGCATCTTCTCGGCCAGCCGCCGCGCCGAGGCCTCGTCCACCGCCTCGCGCGCCTTCTCGACCAGACCGACGACGTCGCCCATGCCCAGAATGCGTCCGGCCAGCCGCTGCGGGTCGAACGCCTCGAGCCCGTCCAGCTTCTCACCGGTGCCGAGGAACAGGATCGGCTTTCCCGTCACCTGCCTCAGCGACAGCGCCGCGCCGCCACGCGCGTCGCCGTCCATCTTCGACAACACCACTCCGTCGATTCCGATCCGCTCGGCGAACGTCCTGCCGATCCTCACCGCTTCCTGGCCGGTCATGCCGTCCACGACCAGGATCACCTGGTGCGCGCGCACGGCACGCTTGAGATCGGCCAGCTCCTGCATGAGCGGCTCGTCGATCTGCAGGCGCCCGGCGGTGTCGAGCACCAGGAAATCGAAGCCGCGCGTGCGCCCCTGCTCGAGTGCGCCGGCCGCGATCTCGAGCGGTGTTGCTCCCTCGGGCGCCCGCCAGAAACCGGCCTCCGCGGTCGTCGCGACTCGTTCCAGCTGGTCGATCGCGGCCGGCCGATAGACGTCGGCGCTGGCGAGCAGCACCCGCTTGTTGCGCTGCTTGAGCCAGCGCGCGAGCTTGCCCGCGAAGGTGGTCTTCCCGGAGCCCTGCAATCCGGCGAGCAGCACCACCGTGGGCAGATGCGGGGAGCCGGCAAGCGTGACCGGGCTCTTCCCGAGCAGGCTGACCAGCTCGTCATGGACGATTCCCACCACCTGTTGCCCGGGGGTGAGGCTCTTCAGCACCCCCTCACCCACCGCCCGGGCCTCGACCCGGGAGGTGAACTCCTTCACCACGTCGAGCTGGACGTCGGCCTCGAGCAGCGCGCGCCGGACATCCCGCAAAGCTTCCCGGATGTTGTCGGGACTCAGCCGGCCCTGGCCGGTGAGATGGCGGATGATGCCCTGAAAACGGTCGCTGAGTGCCTCGAACACGGTCCCTACCCTGCGTGGCGAAGCGGGGAACCTAGCACAGGTTCGCGCCCCAAAGACAATCGGGCGGCGGGATCGCTCCCGCCGCCCGCGAGGGTCTTTCGGTCCGCCGTTACTGCGTGTCGAGCGGCGTGTTGCGCACGCGAATCATCTCGCGATGACGTCCCGCGCCACCGCGGAAGCGATCGTGCATGTCGGCGCGCATCTTCTCGCGCTCGGCCTTGAGCTGATCCCGCTGCTGCGGGGTCAGCACCGCGCGGACGTCGAGCATGGTGCGCACCTGGGCCTTGCGCAGCTCGGCGCGCTGATTCGAGATCTTGTCGATCTGCGCTTCGATCGCCGAGCGGTCGGGGTTGTCGGCGCGCAACAGCTTGGCCATGTCGAGCTGCGCGATCTCGAGGTCGGCGCGCGCCTGGATGCCGGCGCGACGCTGCTTGTCGGTCAGGGCGTCGATCTTGCTCTTTTGATCGTCGGTCAGCTTGAGGGTCTTGGCCATTTCGCCACGCGTCCAGCCGCCGTAGCCCGAAGCCATGGCCATCAGCTCGGCGCCGGCGCCTGCCAGCTCGTCGTCGCCCATGAATGCCATCGGACCGTCGCCGAGATCGCCGAGGTCGTCCGCGCTCCAGATGTGGATCGCCGGTGGCGCCGCAGGCGCCGGCGGCGCGAGAGCGGGAGGATCGGGCGGATCGGGAGGAGTGGGGGCCGCAGAACCCATCGTGGCGAGCCCGAGGAATGCGATCAGGGCGAGCACGAGGCTCACCGGAAGCCAACGTCTGACGCGAAACATGGTGGAACTCCGGGTTGGAGTGACGCCAGGCACAAGGGGCGGTCTCATTCTACAAGCCATTCGATTCGGAACGGGGGCGAAGGGTTGGGTTGCTCATTGCGCGGTCGGCCGGGCGACCTCGCGCCGGAGCGTCTCGAGGGCGAGACGCGGCTGGTGTTGCGAATAGATGGCATTCCCTGCCACAAATATGTCAGCGCCCGCGGCGCGCGCTGCCCCGGCGGTCCCGGGGGCGATCCCGCCGTCCACCTCGATCAGGAAGTCCGCCCGATGGCGGTCGCGCCACGCTGCGGCGGCGCGCACCTTGTCGAGCATCGCGGCGCGGAACTCCTGGCCGCCGAAGCCCGGTTCGACCGTCATCACCAGCAGCAGATCGATCGCGGGCAGCAGCGGTTCGGCCGCCTCGAACGGCGTGCCGGGCTTGATGGCCAGGCCGGCGCGCATGCCACCGGCGCGAATTGTGGCCAGCACCTGCGCAAGCGGGCGATCGTGCGGCGCTTCGAGATGGATACTGAGCTGATCGGCGCCCGCGGCTCGGAACTCGCCGAGCAGCCGCTCGGGCCGCTCGATCATCAGGTGCACGTCCACGAAGGCGCGCGACAGCTTTCGCACCGCGGCGACGATCAGCGGACCGAAGGTGAGGTTCGGCACGAAGTGGTTGTCCATCACGTCGCAGTGCACCCAGTCGAGCGCCGGGTCCACGATCGAGAGCGCCTCGGACAGTCGCGAGAAGTCCGCCGACAGGATGCTGGGCGCGATCAGCGGAGCCGCCGCGCTCGGACGCGGCATCGCGGGCGGCGCCGGCGCGGTCTCGCGCGCGTCGCCACTCATCGCAGCACGCGCCCGGTGGCCTGCAGCACCACGCTCACGTCGCGCGTGATGCGCGAGCCGGGCGCCGGCTGCTCAAACACGATGGCGCCGACGGTCGGCGCCGCCGGCGGCGTCAGCACGCGAAGGCCGAAGGTCTCGAGCTGGCGCCGCACGCCGCTGATCTCGCGTCCGATCAGATCGGGCATCACGTAGTACTCGGTGCCGGGGCCGGTCGACATCAGCAGTCCGACCGAAGTCTCGCGGGGCAGCACCGCCTCGGCGGGCGGATCGGAGTCGAGCACCAGCCCCTCGCCCACATCGTCGGACGGGGAACGGGTGATGCCGCCCATGCGCAAACCGGCGCGCTCGATCAGGAGTTGCGCGCCCCGCTCGGACTCGCCGAACAGCTCGGGCACCGAGCTGAACTCCTCGCCGAGGCTCACCACCACCACCACGCGCTTCCTTCCGCGCACCGGGGTCTCGGCCGGCGGATCCTGCGACAGGATGAAGCCGCGCGGCACCGCCGGGTCGAAGCGCTCGCCGGCGCGCGACAGCTGGAGCCCGAGCGGCGCCAGCGTCTTCTCGCCCTGCTCGAGCGTGAGGCCGGCCAGATCCGGCACGCGCACTTCCGCGTTGCTGTGAATCAGGCGCGGCATCACCACGTTGTTGAAGATCAGGAGCCCGGTCGCGAACGCCGAGAGCGCGAGCGCCAGCACCGACAGCATGCCCAGCAACCGGCGGCGAAAGCCCCCTCTGGCGCCCGAAGGGGTGTCGCTCACGTGCGGCGGAACCGCGCCGCGAACGCCCCATCGCAGCCGTGGACGTGCGGGAACACCTGCATGAACCCGTTCTCGTCCACCACCGAATCGGGCAGATGGCCGGACGCCGACTCGAGCATGAACGAAGGATTCTGCCGGAGGAAGCGCTCCACCAGCTCGACGGTTTCCTCGGGCTCGAAGCTGCACACGCTGTACACCAGCACGCCGCCGGGACGCACCCGGCGCCCGCCGGCCTGCAGCAGGTCGAGCTGGAGCGGCGGCATCTGGCGCAGGATCTCGGGGCCCTTGCGCCAGCGCGCGTCGGCGCGTCGGCCGAGCACGCCGAGTCCCGAACAGGGCGCGTCCACCAGCACCCGGTCGAAGGGCATCGGGAAGTCATAATGGCGCCCGTCGCCCTGCACCACGTGAATGCTGTGGAGCGAGAGCCGCTTGATCGCCAGCTCGAGCGCCTCGACGCGGGCGTCGGCGCGCTCCATCGCCCACACCTCGCCCTCGTCCTCCATCAGCTCGGCGAGATGCGTGCACTTGCCGCCCGGCGCCGCGCACAGGTCGAGCAGCCGCTCGTGCGACACCGGCCCGACCAGGCGCGAGACCAGCGCTTCGCTTTCGTCCTGCGCGGTGCACAGCCCGCGCCGGAACGGTTCGAGGGTGTTGGGCGAGGCGGCGTTTTCGACCCACACCACGTCGGGCGAGTGAAGGGCGGGCGTTGCGGTCACGCCCTCCTTGGCGAGCTGCTCGATCAGCTCGGCGCGCGTGACCTTCAGCCGGTTGGCGCGGAGTCCAATCGGAATCGCCCGGTTGTCGGCAGCCATCAGTGCGCGCGTCGCCTCGGGGCCGAAGCGCTCGAGCCAGCGCTCCACGATCCATTGCGGATGCGAACCCCAGATCGCGAGCGATGCCGCGTCGTCGCCCTCGGGCGGCTGCATCTGGTCCTTCTCTTCGGCCAGCCGCCGCAGCACGCTGTTGGCGAGCCCGGCGGTGCCCGGGTGCCCGTACTGGTGGGCGAGCTTCACCGACTCGTCGACCGCGGCGTGAGCGGGCACGCGATCGAGGAACAGGATCTGATAGGCGCCGAGACGCAGCACGTTCTTGATCCACGGCTGCACTTGCGACAGCCCGATGTGCACCAGCCGGTCGAGCACCCAGTCGATGCGGCCACGCCAGCGCAGGGTGCCCTTCACCAGCTCGTGCAGCAGCGCCTGATCGCGCGGCTCGGGCCCGCCGCGCTGATGCGCGCCGTCGAGCAGCCGATCGCTGAACGCGCTGCGCGTGTCGACCGCCTGCAGGATGCGCAGCGCCGCCTCGCGTGGATTGGAGGGCAGCGGCGGCGGAGTCGCCGATTCCTCCACCCGCTGGCGCTGCGGGAGACCGCGCGACACGCGCGGATCGAACGGGCCCTGCGCGCGGCGTCCTCCCGAGCTCCCGGATCCCGGGCGCCCGCGGTTGCCGCGACGGGGATCGTCGGGGCGGCCGCTCGAACGCTGCCAGTCGGGCCGGCCGCGATTGAACCCACGATTGCCCGGCGGCTGGCCGTTGCGCTCGTAGATCGGTCGCGAACGATTGATGGCCTGACCGGGTCCGGGATCGCGGGGAAAGTCGCGCGAGGGATCGCGCGGCGGGCCACGGCGGCCGCGCCGGCGAAAGTCGCCGCGCCTCGGGTCGTCCGGGCGCCGGGCCGGGGTCGATTCGGACGCGCCCGGCTCGACCGGCTCGCCGGGTTCGCGGGGCGGCGGCGCTTCGCGGTCGGGACGTTCTTGGTTCACGCGGGTATCTCCTCGGGGGTGGTCAGGCGTTCGCCGGGAGCGATGCGGGCGCCGCGCGCCCATTCACCGGCCGCCATTTCGTTCTTGGATTCGGGGCGCACGCGCTCGAGCAGCAGCACGCCGGGCGAGCAGGCCACCGCCACCCGAGTATCCTCGATCGCGAGCACGGTGCCGGGAGGCGCATCGGCGCTCAGCCGATGATGCGGCCAGGCGCGAGTCACGATGAGCCGACGGCCGCCGGAGAGCGTGGTGGCGCCCGGCCACGGCGTCACGGCGCGCTGGCGATTCCACACCGTCACCGCGTCCTGACCCCACGAGATCAGCCCGTCGCGCTTCCTCAACTTCCGAGCGTAACTGCCTTCGCGCGGTTGCGGGCGGCGCGGCGCGCGTCCGGCGTGCGCGAGCAGCACGCTCTCGGCGAGCAGCGGGCCGCCGAGTCGCGCCAGCTTGTCGCCGAGGCTGGCGGCGTCGTCGGACGCCTCAATCGGGGTCCAGCGCTGCAGAATGCAGTCGCCGGTGTCGATTCCTTCGTCCATCCACAGCGTGGTGACGCCCGTACCCGGGCAACCGTCCCACAGCGCGCTCTGCACCGGCGAAGCGCCGCGATACTGCGGCAGCAGCGACCCGTGCAGGTTGATGCAGCCGAGGCGCGGAATCCGCAGCAGCTCGGGCGAGAGGATCGCTCCGAACGCCACCACCACGAACAGATCGGGCCCGAACGTGGCGAGCGCTTCGCGCGTGGCGGTCGAGTTCGGAGCCTCGGCCTTCAGGACGTCGAGGCCGAGCTCGGTCGCGCGCCGTGCCACCGGCGACTCGGTCGGCACTCGGCCTCGTCCCGCCGGCCGGTCGGGCCGCGTCACCACCCGGACCACGTCGGCGATCCGCGCCACGGCTTCGAGCGCGGGAAGCGCGAACTCGGGCGTGCCCATGAACACCACGCGCGGCCGCGACGGACCGTTCATCGAGCGCCTTTCATCCCATCATCTCGGCTGGAGGCTTGTAGTCCTCGGGCAGCTCGCCTCGCGCCAGCGCCTCGAGCGGGCGGCGCAGGAACTGGCGCTTGAGCGCCGAGAGCCGGTCCACGAACAGCACCCCGTCGAGATGATCCACCTCGTGTTGAATCGCTCGAGACAGGTAGTCTTCCGCCTCGAGTTCGAACGGCTGGCCCTGCTCGTTCCGGGCGCTGACGCGGATCTTCTTCGAGCGCGTCACGTCCTCCCAGATGCCGGGAATCGAGAGGCAACCCTCTTCGCCCCGGATCGTGCCCGACCGCGATTCGATCACCGGATTGATCAGCACGTAGCGCTCGCGCGGCCCGTCTTCACGTGGCACGTCCACGACCGCGACGCGCTGCAGGACGCCGATCTGGTTGGCGGCCAGGCCCACGCCGTTGTAGGCCTTCATGGTCTCGCGCATCTCGTCGAGCAGGGCCTTCAGCGTCCCGTCGAACTCGGTGACCTCGGCGGCGCGCTGGCGCAACACCGGATCGCCGTAGAGACGCACCGCGCGAATCGGCATCAGCTGGATTCTCCGGCCAGGATCTGGACGATCGAGCTCTTGGTGAATTCGACCTTGACGTCGTCGGCGATCCGCAGCACCGCCTTGGCGTCGTCCACTCCGACGATGGTGCCGATGATCCCGCCGCTGGTCACCACGCGGTCGCCCTTCTTCAGCTCCTTGAGCATCTGATCCGCCTTCTTCTGGCGCTGCTGCTGCGGCCGGATCAGCAGAAAGTAGAGGATCACGAAGATCGGCAGGAACTGCAGCAGCTGGAGCAGCAGCGTCATGCTCGGATTCGCGGTCGGAGCCGCGGTCTTCGACTGGGCGAGCGCATCAGTCCACATGAGGTTCTCCCGGGTTGTGTCGTGCTAGGCGGCGGGCGCCAGATGCTCGCCGCTCTCGAATCGTTCAATGAATGCGGAACGGAACGCCGCGTAGCGGCCCGCCAGCGCCGCCTGCCGCGCGCGGCGCGACAGCTGCACCATGTGGTGCACCGCGTGCACCGACGCGAGCCGCATGGCCAGCAGCTCGCCGGCGGCGAACAGGTGGCGCAGATAGGCGCGCGAATACGTGCGGCAGGTCGAGCAGTCGCACTCCGGATCGAGCGGCCGCGGGTCCCGCGCGTAAATCGAATTCTTGACCACCAGTCGCCCGGTCGAGATGAATACCGTGCCGCGCCGCGCGTTTCGCGTGGGGAGCACGCAATCCATCATGTCCACGCCGCGCGCGACGGCGTCCACCAGATCCACCGGATGCCCCACTCCCATCAGATAACGTGGCCGGTCCTTCGGAAAGCTCGAACAATCACGTTCCACCATCTCCAGGCTCAGCGACCGCGCTTCGCCCACCCACAGTCCGCCGAGGGCGTAGCCGTCGAAGTTGGTCTTCTCGATTCCCTCGAAGCACCGCGCGCGTTCCGCGCCGTCGGTGCCGCCCTGATTGATGCCGAACAGCGCCATCTCGCCGCGCCCTTCCTGGCGCAGCCGCTCGCGTTCCGCGAACCCTCGCCGCGCCCACTGCACCGTCCGGTCCACCGCCTCGGCCACCTTCTCGCGCGCGGCGGGCAGCTCGAGCGGCTCGTCCAGCGACATCGCGATGTCGGTGCCGAGCTCGTCCTGGATCGCGATCGCCCGTTCGGGCGACAGCATCAGCTTTCGACCATCGAGGTGCGAACGGAACTCGACTCCCTCGTCCCGGACCTTGCGCAGCGGCGACAGGCTCAACACCTGAAATCCGCCGCTGTCGGTCAGGATGGCGTGATTCCACGCCATGAAGCGATGCAGGCCGCCGAGCTTTCGCACCGTCTCGGAACCCGGCCGCAGCCACAGGTGATACGTGTTCGCGAGAAGAACGTCGGCTCCGGCCGCCTCCAGCTCGTCGGGCGCCAGGGTCTTGACCGAGCCGACCGTTCCCACCGGCATGAAGGCCGGCGTCAACACCTCGCCGTGAGACGTGCGGATCCTGCCTGCACGGGCCGCGGTCGTCCGATCCTGGGATTCGAGCGTGAAGGAGAAGGCCATCGGGCCATGCAGGGGCCGCAACCGCGGCGAACGTTCGAGGCAAGACTCTAGGGGGAGCGGGCGAAACGCGTCAAGCCCGCCGGGCGGCGGCCGCGAGCGCCGTTGGCTCCCGCCGCCGTTCCCGTTACAGTCGCCTCCTTTCGCCCGCACTTTCCTGCGCTCGGAGGCCGGCATGCCGGTTCGCGGTATCGGGGTGGACGTGGTGCAGGTCTCGCGCATCGCCGAGACGCTGGAGCGCTTCGGCGAGCGCATGCTGAAGCGCCTGTTCACGGATTCCGAGCGCGCCTACTGCCAGGGGCACAAAGACCCCCTGCCCCACCTGGCGGCGCGCTTCGCCGCCAAGGAGGCGACTTCCAAGGCGCTCGGCACGGGCATGAGCGGCGGCGTGGGCTGGACCCAGATCGAGGTGAACCAGCCCGGTGGCCGCCAGCCGACGCTCACGTTGACCGGAGCCGCCCATCAACGGTTCGAGGCGCTGGGCTGCACGGCGTCGTACCTGACGCTGGCGCACGACGGTGGGATCGCGGTCGCCTGCGTGGTGATCGAGGGATGAAGCCGATCCGTCGCGTGCTGATCGCCAACCGCGGCGAGATCGCGGTTCGCGTCATCCGCACCCTGCGCGAGCTGGACCTCACCTCGATCGCGATCTTCAGCGAGCCGGACCGTGCGGCGCTGCACGTGCTGCTGGCCGACGAGGCGTATCCGGTCGGCCCCGGCCCCTCGCGCGACAGCTATCTGAATCTCGACCGCGTGATCGAGACCGCGGTGCGCGTCAAGGCCGACGCGATCCATCCCGGATACGGCTTCTTCGCCGAGAACGCGGAGTTCGCGCGGGCCTGCGCCGCGGCCGGCATCGCGTTCATCGGACCCGCTCCGGAAACCATCGAGGCGCTGGGGGACAAGCTCGCCGCCCGGGCCGCCGCCCGCGCCGCCGGCGTGGCGATGGTGCCCGGCTCCGACGGGCCGGTGTCGTCGGTTCGCGAGGCTGCGGCGGTCGCCGAGAAGCTCGGCTGGCCGGTGCTGCTCAAGGCCGCGGCAGGCGGCGGCGGCAAGGGCATGCGCGTGGTTCGCGCGGCATCCGAGCTGGAAGCCGCATGGTCGCTGACGCGGGGCGAGGCCGCGTCCGCGTTCGGCGACGATCGCGTCTACCTCGAGCGCTATCTCGAGCGGCCGCGTCACGTCGAGGCGCAGATCCTGGCCGATTCGACCGGCCGCGTGGCGTTCCTCGGCGAGCGCGAGTGCTCGGTGCAGCGGCGTCACCAGAAGCTGCTCGAAGAGACGCCGTCGCCCGCGTTCACGCCGGCGATCCGCGCGCGTTTCGCCGAAGCCGCGATCCGGATCGCGAAACAGGTCGGCTATCTCAATGCCGGCACGGTCGAATTCATCTTGGACGAGCGCGGCGAGTTCTTCTTTCTGGAAGTGAATACGAGGCTTCAGGTCGAGCATCCGGTCACTGAGCTGGTGACCGGACTCGATCTGGTGGCCGAGCAGATCGCGATCGCCGAGGGTGGGCCGCTTTCGTTCGGCGACTCCCCGCCCGCGCCGCGCGGCGCCGCGATCGAAGCCCGCATCCTGGCCGAGGACCCGTCGCGCAACTTCCTGCCCTCGGTGGGGCGCATCGAGCGCGTGCGCTTTCCGCAGGGGCCGGGGGTGCGCAACGACGCCGGCGTCTATCGCGGATTCGAGATCCCGATCTACTACGATTCGCTGCTCGCCAAGCTGGTGGTGTGGGGCGAGGACCGCGAGCGCGCGCGCCGGCGGTTGCTGCGCTCGCTCGACGAATTCGTGCTCGAAGGGGTGAAACAGAACATCGGCTTCCATCGCTGGCTGGCCGCGCATCCCGAGTTCGCGGCCGGGCGGCTCTCCACAAGCTTCCTCGACGAGCACTTTCAGCCCGGGCTGCTCGCGCCCTCGCACGAAGCGGCCGAGGTCGCGGTGCTGGCGGCGGCGCTGCACGCGCGCGACGAGCGGTTGCGCGTCAACCTCCCGGCCGAGGACGGCGGCGCGCGCTCGGCGTGGAAGTGGCCGATGCGGCGCAAGTCGGACCGGAGGCGCAGGTGAGGTTCTGGGTGACGCTCGAGGATCATTCCGCCGAGGTCGAATTCCATACCGAGGGCGGCCGGCTGGTGCTCGATCTCGAAGGGCGGCGGGTCGAAGCCGACTTCCTGCGACTTCCGGACGGCGAGGTGTACTCGCTGCTGGTCGACGGGCGTTCGTACGAAGTGGGCGTGGCACCTTCAGGCGACGGCGTGGACGTCAGCTATCACGGCGCCGCACTGCCGGTCGAGGTGCGGCATCCGCTCGAGAAGCTGCTTCAGTCTCAGAAACACGTGGGCGGGGGAGCCGCCGGGGAGACCGTGAACGCGCCGATGCCCGGGTTGCTGGTCGCCTATCGCGTCAAGGTCGGCGATCACGTGGCCGCGGGGCAATCGGTGGCGGTGGTCGAGGCGATGAAGATGCAGAACGAGCTGACCGCGCGCCGTGGTGGCGTGGTGAGCGAGTTGCTGGCGAGCGAGAAGGCTTCGGTTTCCGCCGGCCAGCCGCTGGTGCGCCTCAAGCCGGAGGGCGCCTGACGGTGGCGCGCGCCGCGCGAAAGCCGGCGGCCAAGCGCCGCGCTTCCACTAGGTCCGAGCGTGTGCGGAAGCGCGCCGGGGCGCAGCCGCGTGCCACCACCAGCGGGATTCCATTGCCCGAGGCCTTCGAGCCCGGCGATCTGCCGCGCGATCTCGCGGCGCGCACACCGCCGCCGGGCCAGCCGCCGTACACGCGCGGCATCCATCCCACCATGTATCGCTCGCGCCTGTGGACGATGCGCCAGTACGCCGGCTTCGGCACCGCGGCGCAGACCAACGAGAGATTCCGATATCTGCTCGCGCAGGGCCAATCAGGGCTCTCGGTGGCGTTCGATCTGCCGACTCAGATGGGCTACGACTCGGACCATCCGCGCGCTCGCGGCGAGGTCGGCCGTGTGGGTGTCGCGATCTCCTGCCTCGCGGATATGGAGACGTTGTTGGACGACCTGCCGCTCGATCGCATCAGCACCTCGATGACCATCAACGCCACCGCGCCGCTGCTGCTCGCCTTCTACGTGGCGGTGGCCGACGCACGCGGGATCGCTCGCGAGAAGCTCGGCGGCACGGTGCAAAACGATGTGCTCAAGGAGTACATCGCCCGCGGAACCTACATCTATCCACCGGAGGCGAGCCTTAGGCTGATCACCGATGTCTTCGCGTTCACCGCGGATCAAGTGCCGCAATGGAACAGCATCTCGGTGAGCGGCTATCACATGAGGGAAGCCGGCTCGACCGCCGCCCAGGAGATCGCTTTCACGCTCGGGAACGGGCTCACCTACCTCGAGGCGGCGCGCAAACGCGGGCTCGACATCGAGCGGATTGCGAAGCGACTCTCATTCTTCTTCAACGCCCACAATCATTTCCTCGAAGAGATCGCCAAGTTTCGCGCCGCGCGCCGGCTGTGGGCGATGCTACTGCGCGAGCGTCTTGCCCTGCGCGATCCCGAGGCGCTCAAGCTCCGCTTCCACACCCAAACCGCGGGCTCGATGCTCACCGCCCAGCAGCCTCTCAACAACGTGGTGCGCACCACGGTTCAGGCGCTGGCGGCCGTTCTGGGGGGCACGCAGTCCCTGCACACCAACTCGTTCGACGAGGCGCTCGGTCTGCCCTCACAGGACGCGGCGCTGCTCGCGCTCCGCACCCAGCAGGTGCTGGCCCACGAGAGCGGCGTCACCGACACCGCCGATCCGCTGGGCGGCAGCTACGCGATCGAGTCGCTCACCGCCTCGCTCGAAGCCCGAGCGCGCGAGCTGCTGGCGCGGATCGACGACCTCGGCGGGATGCTCGAGGCGATTCGCCAGGGCTGGGTCCAGCAGCAGATCCACGAGGCCGCCTATCGCTGGCAGCGGGAGGTGGAGTCGGGCGAGCGCGTGGTGGTCGGTGTGAATCGCTTCGCGGAGAGCGAGCCGGCGGCGAGCGCGCCGTTCCGCCATGATCCCAGGGTCGAGGCGGAGCGCGCGCGGCTGCTGGCCGGGTGGCGAGCGGAACGGCCGGCGGCGGTCTCGGCCGCTCTCGCGCGTCTCGAGCGCGCCGCGCGCGGGAGCGAAAATCTGATGCCGCCGATCCTCGAGGCGCTCAAGGCACGCGCTACCCTGGGCGAGGTCTGCGACGTGATGCGCGGCGTGTTCGGCGTGCACCAGCCGGGGAGTTCATGAGCGGTTCGACGAAGCCCGCGAAGGTGACCGGACTCGCCCACGTCGCGATCGCGACCCCCGACGCCGATGCGCTGGCCGCGACGCTGGTCTCGGCGCTGGGCGCGACGCGGGGCCCCGAGGAGTTGCTCGACGGCGGCGCGCTGCGCGTCGTGTTTCTGAACCTGGGGCCCGTGACCCTCGAGCTGCTCGAGCCACGCTCGCGGGATCACACGGTGGCGAAGTTTCTCGAGGCGCGAGGGCCCGGCCTCCATCACGTGAGCCTCGAAGTATCCGACCTGCGCGCGGCGCTCGCGCGCGCGAGCAGCGCCGGCATTCGGCTGATCGACGCCGAGCCGAGGGCGGGTTCGCATGGCACTTCGGTGGCGTTCCTCCACCCGAAGAGCCTGGGAGGTGTGCTGCTCGAGCTGTGTCAGGCGCGCGCGCGGAAGCCGGAGACTTGAGCCGGAGCTGGGGCTCCCCACCCGCCGCGCGGGCGAATTTTCGCAGGCGGGCGGACCTGCGGCCGGGGGCCGGCGCCAAGTCGGTCGTGGAATGCGGGGATCGCCCGCGGCTCTCGGCGAAATCCTGGCCCGCGAATCGCAATTCTCTGCTGCGATGACCGCCACTTCCGCTGGCCTTCGTTCCTGCGCCGCGCGCATCGCGGTTCTGGCGGTGCTGATTCTCGCTCTCCCCGGCGCGGCGCGGGCGCTCACGCTCACGCCCGGCTTCGTGGCCGAGCCACTGCCGTGGGCGTTCGACTACCCGACCAAGATGCTGTTCATGCCGGGCGGTCGGATGCTGGTGGCCGAGAAGGGCGGCATCGTCTACGTGGTGGATGGCGCGGTGCGGCATCCGCTTTGGGTGCGCGAAGAAGAAGTGTTGAATACCGACGATCGCGGCCTGCTCTCGATCGCGGTGGATCCGGATTACCTGCACAACCATTACCTATATTTCCTGTACACCTGTGATCCGGACTCCGACGGAATCGAGCTGGACAACTACGCCGCGGCCTTCGCGCGCCTCACGCGCTACCAGTTGAGCGCCACCGACTCCAACACCGTGGACTACGGCACCCGCACGGTGCTGCTCGGCGTCACCTGGGCGAACGGGCTGGCGTCGGGCTCGGGCACGCACACCATCGCGGATCTGGAATGGGGCCGCGATGGAACGCTGCTGCTCTCGGCCGGCGATGGCGCGCATTTCGAATCGGTGGACCCGGGCGGGCTCGATCCCAACCTATTCCTGCCGGGGCGCTGCGATCCGGTGGAGGACATCGGCGCGTTTCGCTCGCAGTTTCTCTCGAGCCTCGACGGGAAGATCCTGCGCATCGATCCTGCCACCGGTCGCGGACTGCCGAGCAATCCGTTCTGGGACGGCGACCCGGGCTCGGCGTTGTCGCGGGTGTGGGCCTACGGGTTGCGCAATCCGTTTCGAATCACGCGCAAGCCTTTCACCGGGTCGCTCGATCCTTCGCTGGGCTCTCCCGGCACTCTCTACATCGCCGACGTCGGCTGGAGTACCTGGGAAGAAGTGGACGTCGCCGATCATGGCGGCCAGAACTTCGGCTGGCCGTGCTACGAGGGCCCGGCGCCGAGCCCCGGCTATCAGGCGGCGACGCCGGCGTCGGGCGGATGCGCGACCATCGGCACCGCGGCGAATCCCTCGCCGCCGTCGCCGCCGCTGATCTGGTTCAACCACGCCAGCGCCGACTCGAGTTTCCCGGCGGTGGCCAAGGGCGAGGTGGTGATCGGCGGAGTGTTCAGTGACGCGCGCGAGTGGCCGCAGCAGTATCGCAACGCCTATGTGTGCGGCGATCACCTGAATGGCTGGATTGGCTTGGTCCGCACCGACCCGGGCGACAATTTCCTGAGTTTTCAAGCTCTCGCGACCGACGCGGACGGACCGGTGAGCTTCGCCAACGATCCGTTGAACGGCGATCTCTGGTACGTCTCGCTGTGGAGCGGCGAGGTGCGGCGGATTTCGTGGACCGGCACGACGTCGGTAGCGACGTCCCTCGGCGCGCCGGCGCTGCGGCTCGCCCCGCCGCGCCCGAACCCGAGCCGGGGCGCCGTGGTGCTCGGCCTCGACCTCTCGCGGCCCGGGCCGGTCGAGCTCACGATCCTCGACGTGATGGGCCGGGAGATCTGGCGCGCGGAGCCGCGCGAGCTTCCGGCCGGACACAGCACTCTGATGTGGGCGGGCGTCGGGCGCTCGGGCGAGTCGGTCGGGCCGGGGCTCTACTTCGCGCGCGCGCGATCAAGCGGCGAAGAGCGAGTGCAGAGAATCGCGCGGGTGAGGTGACGCGAGCCGAGCGAGCACGTCTGAGCTTCAGAAGCTCACCCGGCCATCGCTGACGGCCGGCCGCACCTGACCGGCGCGGGATTGCCGGTCGCGCCGCTGACCCCCGAAGAGCGCCGGCGAGCGGACCGCGGCCGCGAGCCAGGTGGAATCAAGACCCGCGGGCGCGAAGGAGTCTTCAAGAACTGCCGCCGCTCACGCCTTCTGTAGCGCGGTCCCGTCTCCGTAGGCGTTGAACAGATGTCCCCAGGGCGTCTTGAGCATGTCCTGGACGCGTGGCTTGCCGTTCACCGGATACCAGAATCCGTCGTGATACAGCCGCGAGGCTGCGTAGCTCCAGGGCACGATCGGCGAGCGCAGCAGCAGATTTTCGAGGGGCTTCAAGGGTCCCCAGTAGATCAGCTTCTGACCGCGCGAGGCGAACGTGTTCTCGTTGAGACTTCCTCGAAATCCGAAATTCACGTTCTTGATGTCGTCGCCGACGATCTCGATCTCTTCGGGGCGGCCGACGCCGAGACCGTTCTCGTGCGCGAGTCGGATGAACTTCAAGTCGCTCATGGGATCGAAGCCCATCATCTTGGCGGCGATCGCGTCGATCGCGACGCAGTCATCGCTGGCCAGAATGTAGTTCTTTACGTGAGGCCGCATGCACCGTGGCCCGGGACCGTCGCCGACGATGGTGCCGTCCATCACCGCAAAGATGCCGGGATGAATCTCTTTTTGAATGCGCAAGAGATCGACCAAAGTCTCGTGGATGACGGAGTGCGTCCAATGGCGATTCAAGTTCAGCAGTCCGCCGAACGCATTCTTCATGGCACCCGTAGTGCCGGTAAAGATATGGGTCTTGACCGTGGGCATGTGGATCACGTTCCTGCCCATCAGCATCTTCGGAATCTGGATGCCCTGCTTCTCGTACACCCGATCCAGCACCAGCATCCTGCCCTTGGGTTGATAGCGGATCCATTCGGTGGGCGGCTCGCTCAGATACTGGATCGGCACGCGATACTTCTCGAGCACGGGCGCAAGATGGTTGGCCACCGTGCCCTCGCGGCAGCTCACCACCACGGTGTCGTTCTGGGCCGCAATCAGGTCGCGCGAGACGTTGTAATTGTCTCTCTTGAGCTTCTCGATCACCCCATGCATTTGCCAGGGAGTGGTCGAACACGCCGGCATCCAGACGTGCCACGAGATGTTGATGCGCAGGCAGGTCTGCTTGTCGAACGGCAAGGCCTGGCGGTAGCCGGCCAGATCCATCAGGCGGCCGTAGTCCTCGACGACGGTCTCGGGCGTGGTGCGGAGCACGGCGACTTTCGACATGATGGCCTCGGTGTGGGGACTCAGGTCCTGCGGCGGGCGGAAATTCTAGCAGAACCCGGCGAAACCGTTATCGACCGCACACCTACGATGCTTGATCGGGCGTCAGGATTCGCTGCGCCAATCGCGCCAATGCCAGACCCGCGATCGAGGAGGGCAGGCCCCAAACCAGCGCCAGCCCGACTTCGAACGGCCAGAGATTGTGCGAGGTCGGACCGCGCGTGACCTCGACGCCCACGCGAATCATCACCGCCAGCACGAATCCCGCCGTGACCGAGAACCACGGCGCCCGCCAGCCGGCGCGGATCACCCACCCCGACACCAGGCCCGCCAGCACTCCGAGCGCGAACCACAGCTCCATGCTCGGGCCCTTGGGATAGGCGGGCGGCCAGTAGGCAAGCCCGCTGGCGACCAGGCCGGCGATCGCACAGATCGCGACTTGAGCGCGGGACGCGGCCGTGCCCGACACGCTAGACCTTCACGCCGTCCTTCAGCAGGCTGCGTGCGATCACCAGCCGCTGAATCTCGCTGGCCCCTTCGTAGATCTCCATGATGCGCGCGTCACGGTAGTAGCGCTCGACCGCGTATTCCTTCACGTATCCGTAGCCGCCGTGGATCTGGATCGCCTGGTGGGTCACCCAGGTCGCAGCCTCGGTGGCGTAGAGCTTGGCCATCGAGGCCTCACGACCGAACGACCGCTGCGTGTCGCGCTTCCAGGCGGCGCTGCGAATCAGCAGTCGTGAGCACTGGATGCGGCGCTCCATCTCGGCGAGCTTGAACTGGATCGCCTGGATCTTCGAGAGCGGCCCACCGAACGCCACGCGCTGCTGCGAGTAGCGAATCGCTTCCTCGAACGCCGCGCGCATGACGCCGAGAGCCTGAGCCGCCACGCCGATGCGCCCGGCATCCAGCGCGCTCAGCGCGATCGTGAATCCTTCGCCTTCGGCGCCCAGGCGATTGGCCGCGGGCACGCGCAGGTTCTCGAGCGTGAGGGCGATCGTGTCGGATCCGCGCAGGCCCATCTTGTCCTCGGGCTTGCCGAGCACCAGTCCGGCGGCGCCGCGCTCGACGATGAACGCCGAGATGCCGCGGTGGCCGGCGTTCTTGTCGGTGCGCGCGAAGATCAGGTAAACGCCGGCCTGGTCGCCGTTGGTCACCCAGTTCTTGCTGCCGTTCAGCACGTAGAATTCGCCGTCACGGGTGGCGCTGGTCTGCAGCGCGCCCGCGTCGGAGCCGGCGCCGGGCTCGGAGAGCGAGAACGCGCTCATTTCGCGAGAAACGAGGCGGGGCAGGAATTTCTTCTTCTGTTCTTCCGTGGCCCAGCGATAGACGGGCAACAACCCGACGGAATTGTGCACCGCGATCATGATCGCGAGCGATGCGGAAACGCGGGCGATCTCCTCGATCACCATGGTGATGGTACGCGCGTCGTAGCCCAGCCCCCCCCACTCCTCGGGCACCGCCATGCCCAGGAATCCTTGCGCGGCGAGCTTCTCGACCGCATCGTGCGGGACGTCGCCCTCGTGATCCCAGCGCGCGGCGTGCGGGGCGAATTCGCGCTGGCACAGCTCCACCACCGCGTCGCGAATCGAGATCTGATCTTCGGTGAGATCGAGGTTCATGGCGTCGTCGGGATTCCCGCCGGTCTCAGGCCGGAACGTCGCTCGACTTCTCGCGGAAGAAGACGAGACAGATGAGCCCGATCGCGCCCATCAGCATCGGGCCGCCCGGGTACAGCATTGACGCGAACGCGGCGAGCAGTACCAGCGGATACGCGCGCCAGTCGCCCGCCCACAGGCCCGGCACTCCGGCGAGCCAGAACAGGCCCACGGCGGTCTTCACCGCCCACGCCCAGATCGGCGGAATCCCGAGGCGCATGGTCAGGTCCACCCAGGGTCCGAACTGACCGATCTGATTGAAGTGATAGCCGGCCACGAACGCGTACAGCCCTTGAAACGTGAACGTCAGGCCCGGATACAGCGCGCAGGCGGTCAGGATCACCAGCGCGACGGGACGAACCGGTCGAAGCATTTCGCACTCCCTCCGAGATTCGTTGCGACTAGCTGCCGGGCAACGGCCACTCCTTGAGGAGCTGGGCCGCCACCACCATCTTCTGTACCTCGGTCGTGCCTTCGTAGATCTCACAGATGCGCGCGTCGCGCCAGTAGCGCTCGACGTGGAATTCGGTCAGATAGCCGTAGCCGCCGTGCACCTGGATCGCCCAGTTGGCGCAGCGCGTCGCGGCTTCCGAGGCGTGCCACTTGGCCAGCGACGCCTCCTTGACGTGCGGGCGCCCCTGGTCGCGCAACCACGCCGCCTGGTAGACCAGCAATCGCGCGGTCTCGAGCTCGACCGCGCTGTCGGCGAGCATGTGGCGGATCGCATCGAACTCGCCGATCTTGCGGTCGAACTGCTCGCGCTCGTTCGCGTAGCGCACCGAGGCCTCGACCGAGGCCTGCGCGATCCCCAGCGCCTGCGCCGCGATGCCGATGCGCCCGCCGCCGAGCGTGGCGAGCGCCACGGTGTAGCCCTTGTTCAACTCGCCGAACAGGCATTCGGCCGGGACGCGCGCGTTCTCGAACAGAATCTCGCGCGTGTCGGAGGCGTGAATCCCGAGTTTGTGCTCCCTCTTGCCCTTCTTCACGCCCGGGATCTTCGCGTCAACGATGAAGGCCGAGATACCCCGGGGGCCCAGCGAGCGATCCGTAGCCGCATACGTGATCAGCACGTCGGCCGGGCCGGCGTTGGTGATGAAGAGCTTGGTCCCGTTCAGGACCCAGGAATCGCCGTCCTTCACCGCGGTGGTGCGCTGGTTGGCGGCGTTGCTGCCGGCCTGCGGCTCGGTCAGGCAGTAGGCGCCGAGCAGGTCGCCCTTGGCGAGCGGGGTCAGCCAGTTCTTCTTTTGTTCGTCATTGGCATAGGCCATCAACGGGAAGCAAACCAACGAATTATTGACCGAGGCGATCACGCCGTGGCTGGCGCAGACGCGCGACAGCTCCTCGATCGCGACCACGTAGGAGAGATAGGTCATGCCCGCGCCGCCCCACTGCTCGGGCACGAACATGCCGAGCAGGCCGAGCTCGGCCATCTTCTTCACGTTCTCGGCCGGGAACTCGTGACTCTCGTCGATCTGCGCCGCGATCGGGCGAATCTCGCTCTCGGCGAAGTCGCGCACCATCTCACGGACGGTGCGCGCTTCCTCGGTGATCTCGAAGGACAGACCGGCTTCGGTGAGCGTCGAAGAACTCATTCGATGACGTGGAAAAGCTCGCCTGCGTTCTCGGCCGCCGGGGCGGTCCAGGGAATGACTTCTTCGTGCACCGGGTAGCCCGCCTCCTGGCAGAGCACCCGGATTCCCGAGGCGTCCTGGGACAGGTAGATCGCCGCCCAGTTGCCGGCGGCGCCGTCGTAGTAGTGACCGGCCATGAAAGTCGCGATCGCCGTGCCCTTGAGAAGATTGAGACTGTCCCGCACTCGCTCGCCGCTCCGCCAGATGCCCGAGGAGGGCGCGATCGTCACGGCGCGGACGTAGGCCACGTCGCTTCCGTCGCCCACGGTCTTGCCCACGAATTGTTCGAGAATCGCGGCATGGTAGGACACGATCACTTCCTCCTCGGTTGAGTCCAGAACGCCGCACTCGAGCGCGTCGCGCCGGAAGCGCGAGCGTCAGGCGGCCGGATACTCGTAGAACCCTCGTCCCGTCTTCCGCCCCAGCCAGCCCGCGGCCACCATCTTTCGCAGCAGCGGACAGGGTCGGTACTTCGAGTCGCCCAGACCCTCATGGAGCACTTCCATGATGCTGAGACAGGTATCGAGACCGATGAGGTCGGCCAACGCCAGCGGCCCCATCGGGTGATTCATGCCCAGCTTCAACACCGTGTCGATCGCCTCGCGACTCGCGACGCCCTCCATCAGCGTGAAGCAGGCTTCGTTGATCATCGGCATCAGGATGCGGTTCGAGACGAAGCCGGGGTAGTCGTGCACCTCGACCGGCGTCTTGCCCAACCGCCGCGCCAGCTCCTCGGTGGTCGCGAAGGTCGCGTCGCTGGTCGCGAGTCCGCGAATGATCTCCACCAGCTGCATCACCGGAACCGGATTCATGAAGTGCATGCCGATCACCTGCGCGGGGCGGCGCGTCACCGCCGCGATCTCGGTGATGGAGATGCTCGAAGTATTGGTGGCGAGAATCGCCGTCGGCGACGCCAGCGAATCGAGCGACTCGAAGATCTGCCTCTTCAAGGGAAAGCTCTCGCTGACGGCCTCGATCACCAGCGGGCAGTCTTTGGCCGCGTCGAGCGCGGTGCCGCCGCGGATGCGCTTGAGGATTCCGGGCGCCTGCTCGCTTGGCCAGGCCTGCTTCTTCGCGACGCGCTCGAGGTTCCGGCCGATGGTGCCGAGCGCGCGTTCCACGAACTCCGGTTTGGCGTCCACCAGCTCGACGTCGATGCCGGCGGTGGCGAACACCTGCGCGATGCCGTTGCCCATGGTCCCGCCGCCCACCACGGCGACCCTGCGGATCGCGGCCGAGGCGCCGATCGCGGCCCATTCGGTGGCGGCTCCCATCGCGCCTAGGCCCGCTCGACCGCCAGCGCCACGGCGTTGCCGCCGCCCAGGCACAAGGTGGCGAGCCCCGTCCGCTTGTCGAGCCGCTCGAGCGCATGCAACAAGGTGACGAGCACCCGCGCCCCCGAGGCGCCGATCGGATGGCCGAGCGCCACCGCGCCGCCGTTCACGTTGACGCGGTCCCAGTCCCAGCCCAGCGCCTTGCCGTCCGCCACCGCCTGCGCGGCGAAGGCCTCATTGGCTTCGATCAGGTCGAAGTGGCCGATCGAGACCTGCATCTTCTTCATGAGCTTCTGCACCGCGTCGATCGGGGCAAAGAACAAATCCCTGGGTTCGCCGCCGCCGGTCGCGTAGGCCACGACCCGCGCCAGCGGGCGAGCGCCACGCTCCTTCACGCGCGCTCCGCTCATCAGCACCAGCGCCGCCCCGCCGTCGTTGAGGCCCGGCGCGTTTCCGGCGGTGATCATGCCGCCGCGATCGCGAGTGACCGCGGGCAGCCTGGAGAGCGCCTCGAGCGTGGTCTCGGGGCGGATCGATTCGTCTTTCGCGATCACGATCGGATCGCCCTTCCGCTGCGGGATCGACACCGGCACGACTTCCTTCGAGAAATGGCAGGAATTCCAGGCGGCCGCCGCCTTCTGCTGGCTCCTCACCGAGAACTCGTCGATCTCGGCGCGGGTCAGCGCCGCTTTCTCGGCGGTGTACTGGGCGAGCTCGATCATGTGGCAGTCGTTGAACGAGCACCACAGGCCATCCATCACCACGCCGTCCTTGAGCGAGGTGTCGCCGAGCTTCATGCCGGTGCGTCCGGTGAACAGGTAGTGGGGCGCGGTGCTCATGCTCTCCTGACCGCCCGCCACGATGCAGTCGGCATCGCCGGCCTTGATGGCCTGGGCGCCCATCATCACCGCCTTGAGTCCCGAGCCGCAGACCTTGTTGATGGTCACGGCGCCGACCGCCGGATGGATTCCGGCCTTGATCTGCGCCTGGCGCGCGGGCGCCTGCCCCTGCCCGCCCTGCACCACGTGGCCCATCAGCACCTCGTCCACGTCGTCGCGGCCGACTCCGGCGCGGCTCATCGCCTCGCGGATGGCGATCGCGCCGAGGTCCGAGGCCTTGAGAGGGGCGAGACCGCCCAGGAACTTGCCGATCGGGGTGCGCGCGGCGCCCACGATGAAGACATCGGGATAGGAAGCCATGGACGGAATCTCTCGGGTGGCGTGGAACTGCACAGGCCGGAATCGACCCGAGAATACATCAAAGGCCCGCGCCCCGCAGGGACGCTCGCGGGGCGCGGACCCGAGGCGTCAGCGCGTGTAGACGAGCTGCCTGGTCTGTTCGAGGCCCGGCGCGCGCAGTCGCAGCGAGTACACACCGGCGTTCACCCGGCCGCCGCGCCCGTCGAGGCCGTTCCACGAGCCCGAGAAGGTCCCGGCCGCGAACTCCCCGTCGAGCGGCGTCGCGATGTGCCGGCCCTGCGTGTCGAACACGTCGACGCGCGCGTGACCCGCTTGGGCCAGCGCGATACGGAATGAGACTCCGCGCGAGGTCGGATTGGGCGCGAGCGGTGAGACGAAGCCCACGTTCGCGGCGCGCGGAGCGGGCACCGACGCCGTGGCGTTGACCACGATGATGCCCTTCATGCCGGAGGACTCGTGAATGCTGCAGAAGAACGGATAGGTGCCAGGCGTGTCGATGGTGACGTCGAAGTTGTCGGCGGCGCTCTGGAGATTGTGGCTGAAGACCGTGCCCACGTCGGGATCGCTGCTTCCGGTGCCGCTGATGCAGGTGTGGAACCCCGTTCCCCACTTGAAGCGGATGGTCTGCCCCGCCTGAATGGTGGCGGTGTCGACCTGGGTGGCGGCGTTGCCGTCGTGCTCGAACCGGAAGTTGACGGCGGTGAACGAATCGACCGGCGCGGCGAGCGGGCTGGCGAGGTGCGCGGGGCCCGAGACGTGCTGCGGATGCGACGCCGAATAGTCGAGCACCATCTGGCGCATCGCCTCGTCGCTCATCGCCATGCCTGCCGGCCCGTTCAGGTGAGCGCCGATGGCCGCCGCGGCCCGCGCGGCCGGCGTATGGCCTGGGCGTGGCGCGACCACGACGAGAGCGAACATCAACAGCAGGAGCAGCAGGACGTGGCGGGTGCGCGGATGTCGTGACGACGCGAACACTTCAGCCTCCTCGAGGAATCCAGGCGAGCGGCGCGGGACCATGGGTGCGGGGGTGCGAATCGAGCGCGGGCGGACTCGCGCGCGGGAAAAGCCTCTCACATCGGCTGACCGCGAAAACCTCGAACTTGGCCGCGTTTGTTGGCTCGAAACTCTCGAAAATTCCGCGAATCTCAGGGCTCTGCCGGGGCGGGCCGGCGCGCCCGGTAATCCCCACCTGAGTCCGGCCCGCGCTCGAGCCGGGCGATCTCGGCTCGCACCTCCTCGAGGCGACCGGCCTCGCCGGCGGCTTCGAGCAGCGCGGCCGCGCGCTCATGGGCGGCGATCGCGCCGCGCCAATCGCCGAGCCGCACGCTGGCCACGCCGAGGTTGATCCAGGCGTCGGCGTCGCCGGGCTCGCGAACCGTGAGCGCGCGGTAGTCGTCGCGAGCGTCCTCGGCGTGCCCGAGCGAGGCGTGGAGATAGCCGAGCGCATCCCAGGCTTCGGTGTCGGTCGAGTCGGAGGCGAGCTTTTCCCGCCAGGCGTCGATCGCCTGCTCGCCGATCGGGGCCGAGGCCGATGAATCGGCGAGCGCGACGAACGCGAGTCGCGGCATGCGCCGCGCCGCCCCGTCCGCGCCGCGCGGCAGCATCGCCAGCAGCCACTCGCCCGAGCCGCCATCGGCCGCGTAAACCGGCACGCGCGCCTCGCGCGCTTCGATCCAGGCGCGCATGAAGCGGCTCGAGGCCAGCGGCGCCAGCAATCGCGCCGGATCGTGGAACCACAGGTCCACTCCGCGCCGGCGCGCGTACTCGGGCGTCGCCTCCTTGCCGTGCGCGACGCGTGGATCGAGGAACGCCTGCCGCGCCACCCGGGCATCGGTGAGCCCGTGGCGATCGAGCGTGGGCAGATCGGTGAGATAGGGAACCGCCCCCACGCAATCGGTGGCGATGAAGGCATCGTGCGGCAGCCGTCCCTGATCGACGAGCCTCCGGATCGCGAGCCCCTCCTCGCGCATCTGGGCGAGGAACAGGGCGTGCTCCTCCTCGCGCACCCCGGCGAAGCGCGCGGTCGCGCGGCGCAACAGCGCCCGATGCGCCGCGGCCCATTCGCGGACCAGGGGCAGCCGCGTGATCGGATTCGCGCTCGGATCGAGATAGCGGTCGGCCTCGGGACCGGCCGAGCTCTCATAGCCGGGAAAGCCCGAGCTGTAGACGCGCGGAAACTCTCGGTGGGATCGCCATGGCAGCAGCGTGAGACCGCCCAGCATCACGGCCGACATCACGACCGCCGCCGCGGCACCGCGGCGGGTGACGCACCACTCGCGCAGCCCCTCGCCCATCACGAGCGCCACGAGCGGGAAGTAGAGGTCCAGGGGCCGGTACTCGAAATGATCGCCGCCGATCGCGATCACGTAGAGTCCGTAGGGAATCGCGGCCGCCGCGAGGATCAGCACCAGCGGACGCTCGCCGGCACGAGTCAGTCGGGCGATCCCCGCGATCAGGAACGGCAGCCAGAGGAATGCGGCGTACTCGAGCGCGAACGCCGCGACGTATTCGAGTCCGGCCTCCCACTGCAGCCGCCCGCCGACCTTGGCGAAATACGTGTTCGGCACCCAGGCGTGGTAGTAGGCCCAGCGGAATGCCTCGACCGCGACCATCAGCGCGAGCCACGGCCACGCGCGACCGAGCGCGCGTCGCAGCCAGCGCTGGCCGCGTCCCCGCGTGACCCACGCCGAGGCGAGCAGCGCCGAGCCCGCGATCAGCGCGCCGTCGGGACGCGTGAGCGAAGCGAGTCCCAGCAGCCAGGCGGCGAGCGGCGGCCCGGGCGGCCGGCCGCCCAGCAGCGACTCGCTCTCCTCGATCAGGCGCAGGAGACCCGCGACCGCCAGCAGCTCGAACAGCCGGGTCTCGAGCCCGCTCGTCGACCAAACGGCGAAGCTGCGGGAGAGCGCGAGGAACAGGAGCGGCACCAGCGCCAGCGGTCGATCGCGTGCGCTCCAGCGCCGCCCCATCCACCCGGCGATCACCGCCCACAGCGCGACGGTGAACCCGAGCCCGAGCGGGATCGCCACGCGTTCGGGTGCGAGGCCGAGCGCGTCCAGGCCGGCGAGCAGCAGCGTCCACAGCAAGTTGCTGAAGCCCTCGACGCGCTCGAGCCCGGGATTGAACACCAGGCCGTGGCCGTGAGCCAGATTGCGCGCGTAGCGAAATGAAATGAACGCGTCGTCGGTGAGGAACCGATAGAGCCACGCATGTGCGAGCAGCAGCACGAGCGTCGCCAGAGTCGCGATCGCCAACCCGCTCCGTGACGCGCCGGCGCGCGTCTGGTTCATGAGCGCGTCGCGGCCTCGCGGACGATGGCGATGCTGGCGGTGTGGCCGTGCAGGAAATTGCGCTCGCCCACCGGTCCGATCTCGCCGGCGCAGAACATTCCGGCCGCCGGCACGCCACCCAGCGCGCTCTGCAAGAGGCCGAGATCCCCGTCGGGGACGCCATGCAGACCCCGGCCGCGACCGTTGCACGCGAACAGCAGCGCGGCGCCCGCCTGGCCGTCGAAGGCCTGCGGCGAGAGCAGCATCTCGAGATCCTCGCGTGCCGCGTCGCGATCGCGCACGTGCAGGCGGATGCGTTCGCGCTCGGCGATCAGGTCACCGACCGCCAGGGCGCCGCGATCGCGATCGGCGCCGAGCAGGTTTCGGATCAGCCAGTCGCCGCGGCCGTCGGCGCCGAGCCGCGCCGGCCGGCCGACGTAGAGGCCGTTGCGCAGTGCCTCGCGCTCGCCCTCGCCCAGCGAGCGGAGCGTCTGCTCGGCGCGCTCGAGCGCCGGTTGTCCGTCCAATTCGAGGATCAGGTGCCCCTCGGCGCGTGTCACGGTGAGCGGCGGCCCGACCGGGCGGCAGCCTTGCGAGACGATCACGTCCACGCGCAAGGCCCCCGACAACGCCACACCCACTCCCCCTTCGTCGGCCACCCAGTCGTTGAGCACGATGCGATTGCCGTGTGGCCGGGGCGCGGCGCTCGCCATGCCGCCCACCACCCGCACTCCGCGCGCGTGGCGATGAAACGCCGCCAGCACGCGCTCGACGTCGAGCGAGAATGGATCGCCCGTCAGCAATACCAGCTCACTCTCGCCCACGCCGGGTGCGGCGGCGCCGAACACCTTGGGGTCGCCCAGCGCATCGCGCCACAGATCCTGGGTGAGCACGAACGGCCGAACCCGCACTCCCGGCAGCCGCGCGGCGACCACCGACAGCGCCGGGCCGGTCTCGAGCTCGTGCTCGCGGCTCACGACGCCGTTGGCGGTGACGCCGAACAGGCAACCGGGCGAGAGCTTCTGGCGCAGCTCGGCGGCCATGGCCTCGGCGTGGCGGACGTGGGCGGCACCGATGAACGCCAGCATCAAATCGACGCTCGCGCCAGCCAGTCCGGTGCGCAGCGCCTCGACCACCTCGTCCACCGCCGGCGCGGCGTCGGCGAGCGTGGAGACCGCCGAGGCCCAGCGCATGCGCGAACCCGAAGGAATGCTCATGACCGAACTGGCGCGCGCCGTCCCCGGGCGCCGCGCAAGCTCCTCTCGCTCAAGTGCCGCGCAGGATCTCGCGCGCGATCACCATGCGCTGGATTTCGCTGGTGCCCTCGCCGATCTCCATCAGCTTGGCGTCGCGATGCATGCGCTCCACCGGCACGTCGCGACAGTAGCCCATGCCGCCGTGGATCTGAATCGCCTTGTCGGTCACCCAGTTCGCCATCTCGCTGGCGAACAGCTTGGCGATCGAGGCCTGCTTGAGGAACTCCTTGCCCTGATCGCGGAGCACCGCCGCCTGATAGACCAGCGCGCGCGCGGCCTCGATCTTCATCGCCATGTCGGCCAGCATGAACTGAATCGCCTGGAAGCCGGCGATCGGCTGGCCGAACTGCTTGCGCTCCTGCGCGTACTTCAGGCTGTGCTCGTAGGCGCCCTGCGCGAGGCCCAGGGCCAGCGCGCCGATCGAGATGCGGCCCCCGGCCAGCGTGCGCATGAAGGCTGCGAATCCGCCGCTCACATCGCCGAGCAGGTTCTGCTCGGGCACGATGCAGTCCTCGAACAGGATCTCGGCCGTGTCGGAGCCGTGCAGACCCATCTTCTTCTCGATCTTGCCGACCTTGAATCCCGCCGTCGCAGTGTCGAGGATGAACGCGCTGATGCCCTTGGTGCCCGTCTCCTTGCTGGTGCGGGCGGTGAAGGTCACGTACTTCGCGACGCTGCCGTTGGTGATGTAGATCTTCGAGCCATTGACCTTCCAGCCGCCGTGCACCTTCTCGGCCCGCGTCTGGGTGCCGGCCGCGTCCGAGCCCGCGTGCGGCTCGGTGAGCCCGAAGGCGCCGAGCGCGTCGCCCTTCGCCATCGGAGTGAGGAAGCGCTGCTTCTGCTCCTCGCTGCCGATCAGCGACACCGGGCCGCAGCCCAGCGAGACGTGCGCGGCCAGCGTGATGGCGGTGGAGCCGCACCAGCGCGCGATTTCCTCGACCGCGACCACGTAGGCCAGCGTGTCGAGCCCGGCTCCCCCGTACTTCTCGGCGAACGGGAGCCCGAGAAAGCCCAGCTCGGCCATCTGCTTCACCAGGTCGTGCGGGAACTCCTCCTTTTCATCGAGCTCGCGGGCGCGCGGCGCCACGACTTCGTCGGAGAAGCGGCGCGCCGTTTCGCGAACCTGAAAGTGTTCCTCGCGCAGAAGCAGATCCATGAAGGCTCCCGATGGGTGAGCGGTCCGGCGGCGGCCCGGGCCGGGTGGCGATGGACGTGTTTGCCCCCGACTCTAACTCACCGCGACCGGCGGAAGGTAATCGTGCCGGTAAGTTCAGGGGGCGAGCGGCTCTCCCTCGATCAGACGCCGTCCCAGTGCGCGCGCGCTCTCGAGCAGCTCCGGTTGGCTTGCGACGCTGCCCAGCCCGCTGTCGTCGTGAGCCCAGACCAACGTCTCCTCCCACTTCGCCCCCACCCACTTCAGGAATCCGCGCACGCTGCGCTCGGCCAGATCGTGGCGGCGGTGCGACCCGCACGCGGCCACGAACGCGGCGCGGCGCGTGCGCGCCCACTTCGGTCGGAAATCCTCGCGGCCGTCGGGCAGGATGACCAGCGGCGTCACGCAATTGCACCGGTCGATCACCAGCTTGAGCTGCGCGCTCACCGCGTCGAAGTAGATCGGAGAACCCACGACCACCGCGTGCGCGCGCTGGAGCGCTTCGTAGACTCGATCCATGTCGTCGTGGAACACGCAGTAGCCGGACGTGGGTTCGGGTCCACAGGCCTGACAGGGACGGACGTTCAACTCGCCGCAGCGCAGGTGCAGGAACTCGCCGCCCGCCTCGCGCGCGCCTTCGCCCGCCGCCTCGAGCAACAGGTCAAGGCTGCTGCCACGGAGCGGGCTGCCATTCAGGGCGACGAGCTGGCGCATGAATCACCCATCAGTTGAAGCCGGGGGCAGCGAATCGAGCGCCGGAAGAACTCAGCGCCGCCCGCGGGCGCCCTTGGCCGCGACGCGCCGGGCGGGCTTGCGCTTCGCGGCCGTCGCGCGCGCGGGACGCGATCCGTTCGAGCCGGCTTTCTTGCGCGCCGGCTTTCGTGCCGGAGCGGCGGACGCGCGGCGGGGCGCGGGCGCTGCCAGCGCGGGACGCGCCGCACGCGGCGCGTGATGCGCGACCTCGGCCGCGGTCGGCACTGGCATGGCGCTCGAGCCGCGCCGCTCGGTGAGCGGGGCGATCTCGGCGGCCCCGAAACGCGATGCGCACCACTCGTGGATGTAGGCGGCGATGTCCTGGGTCGAGGTGCCGGGCCCGAACAGCTTGCCGACGCCCTGTCTCGCCAGCGTCTCCATGTCCTCGGGCGGGATGATGCCGCCGCCGGTCAGCAGGCGATCGCCGATGCCGCGCTCGCGCATCTTCTCGAGCACCTCGGGGAACAGCGTCATGTGGGCGCCCGAGAGGATCGAGAGGGCCACCACGTCGACGTCTTCCTGCACCGCGGCTTCCACCACCTGATCGGCGGTCTGATGCAGACCGGTGTAGATCACTTCCATGCCGGCGTCGCGCAGCGCGGCCGCCACCACCTTGGCGCCGCGATCATGGCCGTCGAGGCCCGGTTTGCCCACCAGCACGCGGATCTTGCGCATCAGTGGGATGCGCCGGGCGTGACGTCGCCGTGGCCGGGCTCGCCGGTGCTGGCGGCCGCCCCGAGCTCGGCCTCTTCACGCGGCCGCGCGATGCGGCGAGCGAGCGCGGTGCCGCCGAACAGTGCGGCGAGCGTCGCCCCCATCGCGGCCAACGCCGCCCAGAAATCGCGATTCGAGTTGGCAGGGATGTAGGTCATCAGAACTCCGCGCTCTCGACGTAGTCGCCGAACACCTCGCGCATCGCTCCGCGAATCTCGCCTTCGGTGGCGTAGGCGCGCGCGCAGTCGAGGATCTTCGCCATCAGGTTGGCCTCGCCCGGCCGCGTGCGGGCGGCGGCGGTGAGCGCCGTGAGCGCCGCGGTGCACGCCCGGTTGTCCCGGGTGCGGCGCAGCTCCTCGAGCGCGGCCTTCTGCTCGGCCTCGGCCTGCTCGCTGATGTAGAGGATCGGGATCTCGAGCTTCTCGTCGGGCTCGAGATATTCGTTCACGCCCACCAGGATGCGCTGCTTCTTCTCGATCTCCTGCTGGTACTGGTAGGCGGCGCGACCGATCTCGCGCTGGAAGAAGCCCTGCTCGATACCCGGCACCACGCCGCCCAGCCCATCGATCTGACGGAAATAGGCCTCGGCCTCTTCCTCGAGCCGGTTGGTGAGGCTCTCGACGTAGTAGGAGCCGGCCAGCGGGTCGATGGTCTCGGTGACGCCGATTTCGTGGGCGATGATCTGCTGGGTGCGCAGCGCGATCTTGACCGCCTTGTCGCTCGGCAGCGCGATCGTCTCGTCCATCGAGTTGGTGTGCAGCGACTGAGTGCCGCCGAGCACCCCGGCCAGGCCCTCGAAGGCGGTGCGCACGATGTTGTTCTCGGGCTGCTTGTCCCACAGCGAGCAGCCGGCGGTCTGGGTGTGGAAGCGCATCAGCCACGATTCCTTCTTGCGCGCCCGGTAGCGCTCCCGCATGTGGCGGGCCCAGATGCGGCGCGCGGCGCGCAGCTTGGCGATCTCCTCGAAGAAATCGAGATGGCTGTTCCAGAAGAACGAAAGCCGCGGCGCGAAATCGTCCACGTCCATGCCGCGCTCGAGGCAGCGCTCGACGTAGGTGAAGCCGTCGGCGAGCGTGAAGGCCAGCTCCTGCGCCGCGGTCGAGCCCGCTTCGCGGATGTGGTAGCCCGAGATCGAGATGGTGTTCCACTGCGGCACGTGCTGGGTGGAGAACTCGATCAGATCCACGATGATGCGCAGAGAGGGCTCGGGCGGGAAGCACCAGCACTTCTGCGCGATGTATTCCTTGAGGATGTCGTTCTG
>DATKAB010000084.1 GCA_035498555.1 Candidatus Sulfotelmatobacter sp. | reverse complement strand
GCCGGCTTCTCGCCCAGGTAGTCCAGCATCATCTGCACCGCCATGATCGCGGCGATCGGGTTGGCGACGTTCTGGCCCGCGTACTTGGGCGCCGAGCCGTGGATGGGCTCGAACAGGCTCACCCGCCCCGGATGGATGTTGCCGCTGGCGGCGATGCCGAGCCCGCCCTGAATCATCGCCGAGAGATCGGTGAAGATGTCGCCAAACATGTTGCTGGTGACGACGGTGTCGAAGCCCTCGGGATTGCGCACCACGTACATGCAGGCGGCGTCGATGTAGTTGTGCTCACGCTTGATGTCCGGGTACTCGGCGCCGACCTCGGCGAACACGCGCGTCCACAGGTCCATCGCCCGCACCGCGTTGGCCTTGTCGATCAGCGTCAGCTTCTTGCGCGGGCGCGAGCGCGCCAGCTCGAAGGCGTAGCGAATCACCCGCTCGACGCCCTTGCGCGTGAAGATGATCTCCTGGGTGGCGATCTCGTCGGCGGTGCCTTTCTTGAAGAAGCCGCGCATGCCGGCGTAGGCGTCTTCGGTGTTCTCGCGCACCACCGTGAAGTCCACCTGCTCGGCTCGCGTGTCCTTGAGCGGGCAGAGGTGCTCGGCGTAGAGCCGGACCGGCCGCAGATTCACGAACAGGTCGAGCTCGAAGCGCATCTTGGCGATGATGCCGAACTCGAGCAGCCCGACCTCGATGCGTGGATCGCCGATCGCGCCGAGCAGGATCGCGTCGTGCTGGCGCACCTCGTTGAACGCGCTCTCGGGGAAGATCTCCTTCGACTGGAGGTAGTGCTCGGCGCCGAACGGGTAGGTGCTGAGCTGGATGCCGAAGCCTTCCACCGAGGCCAGGCGCTCGAGCACTCGTAGCGCTTCGTGCACGACCTCGGGACCGATGCCATCGCCGGCGATCACCGCGACTCGATGATTTCTACGCATGTGCTCTCCTGTTGCGGGCCGGCGCTCCCAGGACGCCCGCCGAAATTCCCTAGCTTCGCACTCGCGATTCGTCGAGCGCCGCGAGCACGCCGCGAATCTCTTCGTCCAGCAACACACGATCCACGCTCTTCGCGCGCTGGAACACGGCGGTGACGCGCTCGGGCGTCGGCTCGATGCCGTGCTGCTCGAGCCAGAAGATCACATTGCTCTCGCCGCTCATCGGGCCGACCTCGATCGACTGCCGCCGGCCCACCATGCTGGCCGGCACACCCGAGTAGACGCGGTCGGCGAGCCAGTCCTCGCCCTTGCGGAACGCCTTGATCACCGCCGCGGCGTGAACGCCAGTGCCGGTGCGGAACGCGTCGCGGCCCACCACCGGATAGTTGGGCGGCAGCGGCACGCCGGTGGTGCGGCTGGTCAGCTCGCAGTATTCGGGAAGGCCGGTCAAGTCGTTGTCGATCCAGCCGAGCAGCTTGAGATTCACCAGCAGCTGATCCATCGGCGTGTTGCCGACGCGCTCGCCGATCCCGATCGCGCAGCCATGCACCCGTGACGCGCCGGCCCGGATCGCGGCAATGGTGTTGATCACCGCCAGACCGCGATCGCTGTGCCCGTGCCAGTCGAGCCCGACCTCGGCCCCGGATTCGAGCACCACCTGCTGCGCGAAGCGCACCAGGTTGCGCGCCCCTTCCGGCGTCGCGTGCCCAACGGTGTCGCACAGGCAGAGCCGCTTGGCCCCGCAGCGGATCGCGGTGAGGAATAGCTGCCGCAGCGTCGCCGGATGCGCGCGTACCGTGTCCTCGGTGACGTACATCACCGGCAGACCTTCGCCGACCGCGAAACTCACCGCCTCTTCGGTGTGCTTCAGCATGGTCTCGACCGTCCAGTTCTCGGCGTACTGGCGGATCGGGGAGGAGCCGATGAAGGTGCAGACCTCGATCGGGATTCCGACTTTCTGGGAGATCTCGACCACTGGCGTGATGTCCTGGCGCAGTGTGCGCGCCGCGCAGTTGGCGCGGATCACGAGCCTCGCGTCGCGAATCTCCTGCGCCAGCCGGGTGACGTCCTTCACCACGTGCGGCCCGGCGCCCGGGAGCCCGATGTCGGCGGTGTCGAGGCCCAGGCCGTTCATCAGATGGAGCAGCCGGAGCTTGTCCTCGATGGCTGGCGTGCGGACCGAGGGCGACTGGAGCCCGTCGCGGAGCGTCTCGTCGTCGAACTGGACGCGGAACTCGGGCCGGGGCAGGCGCTCGCCCGCCTCGTTCCAGTCGTAGATCAGGTCGCGCTCGTCCATGTCGGGAGGATGAGCCAAAGGCGGCCGGACGAGCAAGTGTTCCGCCGCTTGTGGAGCCGCGGGAAAGGACCATCCTGGTTGTTGGCCCGCGGAAGTGCGCTACCACGACCGCGGCTTCACCGCCGCGCGCAAGCTGATCGTGCTCGGGTGAGTCCGGGCGCCGCTTCGGCTCTCGCCGCTCGCCCAGGAGCAGGTGGCCCAACCAGCGAACCCCGCAAATGCGCCACGGAATCGCAACAAGATTGCCATTGTCGCGGGGATGAGTCGGTCGTAGCCTTGAAACCAACGGCTCGGCCGCCCCCGCCGTCCCGCGCAGTTCGCGATCCGGGGTCGCTGCCCTCGGGTCTCCCCGAGCGACATCCCCCGCCTTGCCGAGGAGTGGATCATGCTCCGGTCCCTGCTCCCGCTGCTCTGTGCGGCTGCGTTTCTGCTGCCCAGTTCCCTGCCGGCGTTCGTCTCCGCAGATGAGATCGGAGGGGACAATGCCGGCGCCAAGTTGATCAACGCCCAACTGCTGCGGGACATGCGTTCCGCGGTCGCGCGGAACGGCACGTCCGGTGTCGCCGACACCACCTACCTGGGTTTCGTTCCCGGCAAGGTGACGGCCACCAATTACTGGGGTCTCGGCGTCGGCAACTTCAGGGTCTACTCGAGCAACGCCGCCGACTACGGCTACTGGGGCTGGGACAACGACGCCGTGCACGACAACATCGCCGAGGTGCACGGGGATTCGTTGTTCGGCTGGTGGCCGTATCGCAACATCATGCCCAACACCGGCGGCCTCACGTTGACCGATGATCAGCGTCCCTGGTGGGCGATCGACATCGGCAACAACGTCAACTCCATCGTCAGCCAGGACGCCGCCCACAAGCGCACGTTCGGCGTCGTCGGTGTGTGGCACCGCGACAACGGAAGCGTGACCGGCAATGGCGTGACCTGGAGCCCGCTGGGCGGGAGCTTCTCGTTGTGGTGCGGTCTGCGCCGGGACGGGGACAACTCGTTCGTGGATCCGATCACGGGCAACCCCTTCGACCAGCGGCTGCTCCAGTACAGCGACGTCAACGGCGGCACCAACACCGCCGCCAGCCCGCCCTACAACGGCGGCATCGGGACCAACCAACTGTTTCCGGGCTACGGCTCGCAGTGGGACCAGCTCGCCTATCACGATCTCGACGTGACCGGCCACGCCTCCGTCACGCTGCGTTTCAAGTTCCGCACCAACATGTCGACCGGCTACGGCAACTTGGCGGCGACGCGGGTCGGCTGGTTCGACAAGGATCCGCTGAACCACCTCGCGCCGAACAACTTCATCAGCAGCAGCGCGGCGGGCACCTCGGCTCCGATCGACTCGTTCATGGTGTACGTCGGAGCGCCGGTGGCCTCGTCGTTCGTCGGCTCGGACGGCCTCACTCACACCGTGTTCGATCCGCAGCGCCGCTGGCTCTCGGAGACGATTCGCGTCAACGAGGCCAGCGTCCCGTACTACGAAGTGTTCACCACCTACGGCGACAACGCTTCGCAGACCAAGGTTTCGCTCACGGCGCCGGTGTCGGGCACCTGGAGCAACCGGGCCCGCATCGTGTTCCGCAACAAGACCAACCGTGGCTTCGACGATGAAGGCGGCAGCGTCACGGGCGCGTACTCCTCGGGTGGGGCGGGCGCGGTCGTGATCGACGATGTCGAAGTGTCCTACGATGGTGGGGCGACTTACGCGTCGGTCAGCGGCGGGTCGTTCGAGAACGCCAGCGACGTCGACAACAACACGGGAACCGACCCGCTGAACGCCTGGAAGACCACCGGCAAGCCGCCGGGTGCCTTCCACCACGTCCATAGCGTCGACCAGTTGGTTTACCAGGACATCTGCGGGCCGGTGAGCAGCCGCCTGCGCGTCTGCAACCTGTCCGGAAACGTGATTTCAATGGGCGATCACGACAACTCGGAGGCCGCCGGCGGCGCGTACGGCACGGCGGAGCAGGAGCGCTGGGACGGAATCATCTCGCCCACGATCAACTTGCGTAATGGCGGCGGCACGAACGAGATGGGGATCAACAACTCCATCGCGATGGCCACCGAGGACTACTACATCGTCTACGACATCTATACGGGAATCTTCGATCCGTTCACGCAGGGCAACATGTGGCGGTTCGCGTTTCAGTCGTATCCGGCGGTGCAGAGGGACAACCACAAGTGCTGGGGCGGTCTGCGGTTCCCGGGCGGCCTCTTCTTCAACCCCGACAAGCAGTGCTTCCAGGATCAGGAACCTGGATTCGCGAACGGCATGATTCGCTGGAGTCATCTGGACGCCGAGAACGGCGCCAATTATCCCGACTCGATCCGCATCTTCCTTGGCAAACGCCAGGAGTGCTACCGCTTCGGCGTGACCACCGGTTGCTCGCCCACCGACGGCGGCTACTACGACAACGTGTCGCTCGCGTTCGTCGATGGCGTTGCGGCGCCGATGACGATCGACATCTGGCAGCTGATCAACGATACGTTCACGGTCAACGGTCTGAATCGCAATGGCGTCGCGCCGGGAACGGCGGCCTTCGACACCACGGCGGCTCTGGTCAAGACCGGTCTCAATATCGCTCAGAACACCGGCAATACGTCGCGTTACGACGTGCCTGGCGACACGACGGTCGTGTATGCGAATGGTGTCAGTTTGCGCATCGACATGATCTTCCGTATCTCGCCGGGACCGGGCAACTACGTGACGCTCGGCAACCGCGGAAGCGGTCTGCGCCGGGTTCCCACCAGCACGACGCCGGTCGATTACTCGAACGCGACGAACAACGGGAACTTCTGGGCCGAGTATCTGCGCGACAACGGCGAGAAGGGCACTCCGGGTGGACATCCGGCCGGCGCCACCAACGGTGGCAAGGATTGGAGCCCGCTGGTGTGGAACGGCGCTCGCTGCGACACGGCTGAAGCGAATATCTGGACCATTTCCTCACGCTTCATCGGCACTCCCCTCCTCGGAAACTGGATGACGGCCTATCACGAGTCCGATCCCAAGTTCACCAAGCTGGGTCTCGCCAAGAATCGCTGCTGGCTCAAGGACCCGACGGGGCCCGTGAGCAGCTTCGCCAACACGACCTGCGACATCACTCAGACGCTGGCCAACTGGCCGGTGACCGCGGGCTACGTGGCTGAGAACGGTCTGCCTCTCGGACAGACCTACGAGTACACCAAGATTCTGCCGGACGGTTACTTCACCCCCGG
>DATKAB010000083.1 GCA_035498555.1 Candidatus Sulfotelmatobacter sp. | reverse complement strand
CGACTCGCGAAGGAGAAGCGTCAGGCAGATCCTCGAGCAGCGCCTCTTCCCCACGCGCATCGAGCTACCGGAGCGATGGGCGCAGTACTACTGGAGAACCATTCGGACGCGAGCCTTCACCCGCAACCAGCGCCACACCCTGAAATACGCGGCGTAACTGGCTCGACAGGCGCTGCCATGGGGAATTGGAACCTCACTCAACTGCAATCTTCGGAGCAGGACCCTCGAGTTGCCGAAACCCGCTACTTCAAATTGTTCCGGAGAAAATCGACGGTGAGCGGCCAGGCCTGCTGAGTGGCGCGGAGATTCGCCCCCTCGCGCTGCGTCTGCGCGCGCAGGAAGCCGTGTCCGGCGCCGTCGAACACGTGGGCGACGTAGTGCCGGTGCAACGATGCCAGCACGCGGCGCGCCGGATCGATGGTGGCGTCCACGCGCATGTCGTCGCCGCCGTAGAGCCCGAGCACGGGCGCCTTGAGGCGAATCAGCTGCGCGCTGTCGGGCGAGACGCCGTAGTAGACCACCGCCGCCTTGAGGTCCGGCCGCGCACAGGCGAACGCGAAGCTGTATCCGCCTCCCCAGCAGAATCCAATCGAGCCGCCCCTTCCGCTCGCCGAGGGTAGACGCGTGGCCCAGTCAAACGTGGCGTTGAGCCGCGCCGAGGCAATCTCGGGCGTGATGCTGCGGATGGCCTTCACCACGTCGTCCCGGCTCGCCAGCGACTCGGTGCCGCCGCCGCCGACTCCGAACCCGCTCACCAGGTCCGGCGCCACGGCGATGAACCCCTCGCGGGCCAGCTGATCCGCGACCGCGCGGATCCAGTCCGAGAGCCCGAAGATCTCATGGATGATCATCACCACCGGCGCCTTGTCGTGCCGCTCGGGGTAGACGATCCACGCGTGCAAGGGCCCTCCGTCCTTGAGCGGCACGTCCACCCACTCGCCGTGCCGGGGGGACGCGTCGAGCGCCGCCCTGGCATTCAGCTCGCCGGCCGGAAGCTTCTCGTCGCGCGGCAGCGCCGCGATCGTGGCGGAGTCCATCGCCACGGAGCTGACGCGCGCGGAACGGTCCGCGGGTGGAGCGTCGGCGAGAGCGGCGGCCGACGCCGAGAGAACGAGGATCATCGCGGCCAGCGGGAGCGACGAAGGGGCACGCATGCAAACCTCCAGAGGGATTCACGGGCAGGGGCACGCAGCATATCGTGACGGCGGGGTCCTCGAAATGCGGTATCTTGCGCTCATCCCGCCCAGACGTTCGCCGCCCCGCGATCGGAGGAATGGGTTGTGTGGCGAAGAATGTTGATCGCCTCCCGCGGGCCGGAACTCGGGAGAACCCGGATCGAATTTTCAAGGACTTAGCGGCCCGATTCCCCCCATCAACAATCTGCGCCGCACAACCGGAGGAATGCACGATGCGTTCGAACCGCTCACCGGACAGGCTGCGCATCATGGAGCGCACCGCGACGGCGCTCGCGACCGGGCTCTTCCTCCTGCTGGCATCCGCCGAGGCCTGGCCCGCGGCGCCGGCGAATCCCGTCACTCGCTCGAGCGTGCCGCTTCGCGAGGGCGACGCGGTGCTCAGGGAATTCCGCTTCGAGTCGGGCGAGTTTCTGCCCGAACTCAGGATCCACTACCTGACCCTCGGCCAACCCGTCCGCGACGCCAGTGGGCGGGTCGGCAACGCGGTCCTCATTCTGCACGGAACCGGCGGCACCGGGCGCCAATTCCTCGCGCCTCAGTTCGCGGGCGTGCTGTACGGGCCGGGCGCGCCGCTCGACACCACGCGCTATTACCTGATCCTCCCCGACGGCATCGGGCATGGCCGCTCGAGCAAGCCCAGCGACGGTCTCCATGCCCGCTTTCCGCAGTACGACTACGCCGACATGGTGAAGGCGCAGTACCTGCTCCTCACCAAGTGGCTGGGCGTCACTCACCTTCGGCTGGTGATGGGCACCTCGATGGGCGGGATGCACACCTGGGTCTGGGGCGAGGCCCATCCGGAGTTCATGGACGCCCTGATGCCGCTCGCCTGCCTGCCGGTCGCGATCGTCGGCCGGAATCGACTGTGGCGGCAGATGATCGTCGACGCCATTCGATCCGATCCGAATTGGATGGGCGGGGAGTACACCAGCGAGCCGCAGACCGCGCTGCGCGCCGCCACCGACCTTCTGATCATCGCCGGGAGCGCGCCGCTCTTCATGCAGCGCACCCTGGCGACGCGGGACAGCGTGGACCGATACCTGGAAGTGTCGTTGCGCGCGCGCCTCCCCGGGCTCGACGCCAACGACCTGCTCTACCAGATCAACGCCTCGCGTGACTACGATCCCTCGCCGAATCTGGCGAAGATCAGGGCGCCGCTCCTGCACGTGAACTCCGGGGACGACTTCATCAATCCTCCCGAGCTCGGGATCGCCGAGAAGATGATCCAGCAGGTGCCGAACGGGAAGTTCGTGTTGATCCCGGCCAGCGACCAGACTCATGGCCACGGCACGCATACCTGGCCAGCGTTCTGGCAGAGCGAGCTGGCGGCGCTGCTCGAACGGAGCGGGCCGAAGCCCCGAGTGGCAGACTCAGCTCGATAGTCCGCCGCGCAGGGCGAGCGCCAGCGCGGCGGCGAGCGCGAGCGCGGCCAGCCCGCCCATCAGTCGAGTCACGAGCCCGGTCGGCTCTCCGCCGAGCCGCGGGCTGATTGGCACGACCAGCCCGAGCAGCAGCCCGGTCGCGAGCCCCGCGGCGTGCGCGATGTTGTCGGTGCCATGGCGCGTCACTCCCGCGACCAGGCCCTGGGCGAGCAGAAACAGCATCGCGCCGGCCAGCGCTCGGGCACGACCGGGCGCCAGTCGATGCCGCAGGCGAAACGCGGCCGCCAGCAGTCCGCCGCCGAGCGCGAATATCGCCCCCGACGCGCCCACGCTCAGCGAGAGGGAATCCGGGTGGCGGAAGCCGCGCCACAACACGCTGGCCTCGGACGCCACGCAGCCTCCCGCCGCGTAGACGATCGCGAATCCCCACGACGAGAAGATGCGCTCGAGCGCGGGGCCGAACACCAGCATCGAGAGCGCGTTGAAGAAGACGTGCGCGGCGCCGGCGTGGAGGAACGTCGAGGCGAGCAGCCGCCACGCTCCGCGATCCGCTCCGGCTCCGGCGGCACTGGCTCCCCACGCCAGCATGCGCGTCGAGTCGGCCAGGTCGCCTCGATAGGCCATGAGCGCGAACGACACCGCCCAACCGAGCAGCAGCAGCGCGGTTCCCCACGGGACGACGTCGCCCACCGCCGACCACAGCTCGAGCGGTGGCGGTTCGTCGGGGTCGGGAGGGACAAAGCCGGATTCGAGCTCCTCGGCGTCAACATCTTCCATCCCGACACCCTACACCGCTCCCGGCGCCCCTCAAGTCGGCCCGCTGTCAATCCGATAACGAGGCATGGACATCTTTGTCGCCCGTCAGCCGATCTTCGACCAGAACGAGAAGGTATTCGGCTACGAACTCCTTTTCCGCGACGGGCTTTCGCCGGTATTCACCCACTCCGATCCAACCGCGGCCACCTCTCACATCATCGCCGAGAGTCCATCGCTGATCGGCGTCGAGAGCATCACTCGCGGGCAGCTCGCGTTCGTGAACGTGACACGGGATCTGCTGATCGCGGGTTGCTCGAGCCTGCTGCCGTCCAGATACACCGTGATCGAGGTGCTCGAGACCATTCGTGCCGACCCGAGCGTCGTGGACGCCTGCAGAGCGCTGAAGCGCGAGGGCTATCGCATCGCTCTCGATGATTTCACGTTCGCCGACCGCTCCTCTCCACTGATCGAGATCGCCGATATCATCAAGGTGGACTTGCTGCGCACCGACCGGGAGGAGCGGCGTTCGCTGGTGCGTGCGCTGGCGCCGCGCGGCGCCTGCATGCTCGCCGAAAAGGTCGAGACTCAGGAGCAGTTCGCCGAAGCACGTCAGGTCGGCTTCGAGCTGTTCCAGGGCTACTTCTTCAGCCGGCCGGTCACGCTGTCCTCCAAGTGCATCACGGGAATCAAGCTCCACTACCTGGAAATGCTGAAGGAGATTCAGCGGCCGGAACTCGATCTGGATCTGATCGAGGACATCATCCGCCACGACGTGTCACTCTCCTACCGGCTGCTGCGACATCTGAGCATGGCGTACTTCGGGCTGCGCGAGCCGATCCACTCCATTCGACAGGCGCTGATGACGGTGGGCGAGCGGGAGTTCCGGAAGTGGATGTCGGTGCTGGTGCTTGCCAACCTCGCCGGCGATCACCCCGAGGAGCTGGTCGTTCAGGCGCTGGTTCGGGCTCGCCTGTGCGAGCGACTGGCGCCGAACGCCGCGATGATATCGGCGGCCGACGATTGCTTTCTGATGGGCATGCTCTCGCTCGTCGACACCATGGTGGGGAGGCCGCTCGACGAAGTGCTGGCGCAGGTCCCGGTCGCCGAGGAGGTGCGAGCCGCTCTGCTCAATGCGAGCGGTGCTCATGGTCGCATCCTCGAATACGTCCGCGCCTGGGAACGTGGCGAATGGGCGAAGACGACCCAGCTCGCGGTCGAGATGAAGCTCGACGAGCTGCGCGTGCCCGAGCTGATCGGTGACGCGCTGGCGTTCGGCCGCAACGGCGCGGACGCCACCCGCCGGGCCGCCTAGCCCGGCTTTCGCGTCGCCGGAATTCGTCCGGCCAAGGCGGTTCGGGGTTCGCGGCGGGCGACCATCGTTCGATCCCATTGAACTGCGGTGAAATGCCACGATGTCGGCATTGACGGGCCCCCCATTCGGTGCGAAAGTCTCAGTCGGTTAGCGAGTCCCAAGCGGGGCAATCGTTGCCCCGGACGGTGCTTCATGTGGTGCGACCCCGTTTATTGCTTTCGCGCATCCCCCCCGGTGCGAAGCAGGCCCAAGGTGGGCGCGGGGCCAACCTGACGAACCATCGTCAGGAGAAGGAGGGTTTCATGAGTCTGGCAAGGCGTGCGTTTACTTCAGTGGTGGGTGTCGCTGCCGCGTGCGTCATGCTGGCGGGCATGTTTACCCCAGCCGCCGCATTCAACCTGCGGGTTCCGCAGGTCGCAGTTGGAGGCAGTTCGCTGCAGACCTATCTGAATGGCGTCGGTGAGAGCATCAACGTCAACACCGATCAGCTCGACGCTCAGGTGTGGAACACCAGCGTGTCGGGCAATTCGACCTTCACGCTGATGGTCGAGTTCGCCGGCAACGCGGCGTCGAACAATCTCGGCGTCTACAACGGCGGTGCCGCAGTGCCGACGCTGTTCCAGGTGTTCCCGGGGGCAGCGTCCGCCGGCTGGTTTGCCACCTGCCACTTCGCGGGCGGCAACATGGTCGTCACCCTGTTCGACAACAACTCGATCATTCAGGGGCAGACCACGTACAACGGCGTCGACGCGACCGACTTCGGATTCTATCTGCAGGGTCCGGGCGGCACGTTCTATTCGCAGGACGCCCGCAATCCGGGCGGAGTGGCTCAGATCCTGACCTTCGCCGGCAGCGGTCAGAACTTCGGCGACTGGTGGGAGTGCTTCGAGGATCTGTCGCCGGCGGGGGGCAGCGACCGCGATTTCGACGATGCGATCCTGCTGCTTCAGTCGGTTGGACCGACCCCGACCGCTTCGCGGTCGTGGGGTTCGATCAAGTCGCTGTACAAGTAGTCGGAACTCGATCTCGAATTCTCGAGGCCCCCGTCTCAAGGGCGGGGGCCTTCGAGTTTGATGCGGCCGATCCCGGATCTCGCCTCGGGCGCTTCACCCGGATTCTCGCCGGGCGGATGGCGATGGAAGGGTTCCGAGTAGGCTAGACTTGAAGGGGTGCCCCCACACCTCGTCACGACCTCTCACGATCCAGGGCCGCCTGCGGCCCGGGGGAACTTCATGCGCCGTTCCGGCCGCATTCTCGGCTCTCTGACGGTCCTGTTCCTGCTGGGAGCCTCGGAGCGCGCGATGGGGGCGACCTTCTACTCGCAGGGGAGCCTCGCCGCCGACTCGCTGGTGAGCTGGAACTCCGAGCGGGATGGATCGGGCACGGCGCCCCTCGACTTCGCTTCCGGCGACGCGTTCGTGATCCAGGCCGGGCACGCGTTGATCACCACGTCGCCATGGTCCGTGTCGGGCGGCGGCTCGGAGCTGTGGATCGAGAATGGAGGCGCTCTTCACGCCAGCCAGCCCGTGACGCTCGCCGCGGCTTCGACCCTGCGCGTCGACTCCGGTGGCACTTACGTGCACGACAACCTCGCGCCATTCGCTTCATCGATTTTTCAGGCCGGCACGGTGACGCTGGCCCCGGCCAGCACGGTGGTGTTGAGGAGCAGCGATTCGACGGGCCCGGCCGGCATCGTGTTCGGAAACCTGACGCTGGATTTCGAAGCCAGTCCCGGGGCAAGCGTCACGCTTGCCGCGGAGACGACCGAGATCCGCGGCGATTTGACGCTCACCGCCGGCACGCTCGCTCTCGATCCCGCCGGCACGCTCGACGTTGCGGGAAACTGGTCCCGCAGCTCTGGAAATCTGCAGGGGAATGGCGGGCTCGTGCGCCTCGGCGGCGCCGGCGACCAGACCGTGACCGGCGCCGCGGTCACCTTCGGCCGCCTGCGCATCGAGAAGTCGGGCGGCCGAGTGCTGTTGGCCGACGACCTCGCGGTTTCCGACTCGCTGATCCTGGCCGGCGGAAACATCGAGACGGGCGCGAATCGCCTGAGCGTTGGCTCGGCGGCGATCGTGGCGCGCACCAGCGGCCACGTGGTCGGGCGCCTCGAGAAGAGCATGGCCGCCGGAGCCGGCACGCAGAGCTTCGAGATCGGAGACGCCACGCACTACTCGCCGGTCACGGTTTCGGGGGCTGGATTCACATCCGCATTCCAACTGACCGCCTCGACCGTCGCCGGCGATCACTCCGGCCTGGCCGCGTCGGGTATCGACCCGGCGCGCTCGGTGAATCGCACCTATACGCTGGCATCCGGCGACTACGCGGGCGGCGCGTTCGATCTCACGCTCGAGTTCGACCCCGACGACGTGGACGCGGGGGCACAGCCCGCCGGTTTCGTGGTGCGCGAGTTCAACGGGGCCTGGTCCGCGCCCGCGATCGGGGAACGGCTGGCGACCTCGATCCGCGCCGCGGGACTGAGCGGCTTCGGCGACTTCTCGATCGGCGAGCAGGGAATCGACCACTATTCGGTGAGCGCGTCCTCGCCTCAGGATCGCGGCGCAACCTTCTCGACCTCGGTCGCCGCGCTCGACGCGCTTGGCGAGACGGTGAACGCCGACACCACGACCCAGGTCATGATGTCGAGCGACGGAAGCGTGGAATACGACGCCGACGGCAACGCGAGCTTCGGGGATTCGGTGAAGGTGCTCTCGCACGGCGCGTTCGACATCGCCACGCGGGATACCGTCGCCCAGACCGTCACGCTCCTCGCCGGCGACGCGCAGGGGCACATAGGGAACCGGAGCGGCCTCACGGTTCTCGCCCCGCTCGAGATCGAGACCGCATCGTTGCCGAACGCGGTGGCCGGGCAGCCGTACTCGCAGTCGGCGTCGGCGGCGGGCGGGCTGCCGCCCTACAGCTGGACGCTCGACTCCGGCACGCTGCCCTCGGGGATGTCGCTGAGCGCGGCGGGACTGATCGCCGGGACGTCGACCGCCGCGGGCAGCAGCGGCTTCACG
>DATKAB010000082.1 GCA_035498555.1 Candidatus Sulfotelmatobacter sp. | reverse complement strand
CATCTTGGACTGACCGAACAGCGCCTCGCCGAGACGGAACGAGGCCGATCCAGCCGAGTCGCTCTCGGGGTAGTCCCGCAACAGTCGCTCGAACTCGAGCTGGGCCGACGCCCACTCGCGCATGTTGAGGTAGCACTCGCCGAGCAGGTAGATCGCGCCGTCTTCATCGGACGCACCGGCGTTGCGATCGACATAGGTCTTGAGCATCTCGGCCGCCGTTCCGTAATCGCCGCTGCCGGCAAGCCGGCGAGCGGTGGCCAGGCGTTCCTGCTCGGAATGCACTTCGGGAAGCACGCTCGCGCCGCAGCCCCAGATTCCCACCACCGCGAGGGCGGCGGCGAGCAGGCCGAGCGAGGTCCGCCGGAGCGTGATCAGCTCGCGCCTCACGGGCGATTCTGGAAGAAGAGCACGACCAGGCCCGTCACCACCGCGATCACCACCAGCGGCTCGACGTAGCGGCCGAGATTGCGCTCGGGGATCTCGCCTTTGAGGTCGGTGAAGCGTTCGTCTTCGACCAGCTTGATCTGGCTGCGCTGCACACGATCGACCAGATTCGCGCTCGCGTCGGCGCTCCAGAGCACGCGCGCCGATGCCGGGTCGCGCATCACCAGGCCGCCTTCCACCAGTCCCTGCCGCTCGACCTTGGTGCGGCTGGGCAGGATGTAGCCGCCCTCGAGCCGCAGATAAGCGATGCGCGCGGAAGCGAGCTGGTACTCGAGCAGCGGATCGCGATCGATCGCGGCCAGCGTCGACAGGCTGTCGTCGGGCACCAGGCTGTGGCGCACCGTGGCCGATACGCCGCGACGCGAGAGCTCGTGCAGCAGCGCGTGCTCGACCACGAAATTGAGCGGGTGGCTCTCGGCCGGAGCGATGGTGACGTGAGAGCCGCTGTCGATGGGCACGGTTTTCATGGCGCGCGAGATCGCCTGATCGGCCACCATCGAGATGAGCTGGAGATTGGTGGGCGGCAGCTTCGGCCCGTTGGGACTCACCGACGGCTCCATTTCCACCTGCGCGCTGGTGAGCGTGGTGTCGGCCGAGGGCTTGGGTCCTTCCGAATAGCGGAACTTCTTGGCCTCCGCGGGCGATGACAGGACAAGCAGGGCGAGGAGCGTGAGGCCACACCGGACGAGCATCAGGCCGGTCCTTTCACCAGGGAAATCAGGTTGTCGTTTCGATCCACGCGTGCGAACAGGTCGTAGGCGGCCGAACCGGTCACGCGAACCGGTACCAGAGCTCCGGGCTCGAGATGCTCGCCCTCCACCGCCACGCCGCCATCCACCTCCCAGGCCGAGCCCGCAGTTCGCGCCGCATACTGGCGCGACCCGATGGATTTGTCACGGCCCCCGCTCGGCCCGTCGATCATGACGGAAAGGCGCTGGCCGATCCTGCGCCGCAGCCGCTCGGCCGACAGCCGCTGCTGACGGGCGAGCAGGCGCGCGCGGCGGTGGCGCCGCGACGGCAGCGACACCCGCGGCTCCATCTCCCACGCCGGCGTGTCGGGCTCGCGCTCGTACTGGAACACGACCACGTGGTCGAACGGCTCCTCCTCGAGGTAGCGCTCCAGTTCTTCGAAGTGCTCGTCGGTCTCGCCCGGGAAGCCGACGATGAAGTTGGTGCGGAAGGCGACGCCCGGAATCCCTTCCTTGATGCGCCGCACCAGCGCCCGCGTGTCGCGCGCGGTCATGCCGCGCGCCATGGTGCGCAGCATGTCGGCGGCGATGTGCTGGAGGGGCATGTCCACGTAGGGCACCACGCGCCGTGCGCGCGCCCAGGTCTCGATCAGCCGGTCGCTCCACAACCGCGGATAGGTGTACTGGACCCGGATCCAGGTGATGCCGTCCACCTGGTCGAGCGCCGCCAGCAGATCCGCCAGCTCGGGCTTCCCGGGCAGGTCCGAGCCCCATCCGGTCGTGTCCTGGCCGATGAGATTGAGCTCGCGCACGCCCTGCGAGGCCAGGCGACCGGCTTCGGCCACCAGATCCGCGATCGAGCGGCTGCGCTGATCGCCGCGCAGCTTCGGAATGATGCAGAAGGTGCAGCGATGGTCGCAGCCCTCGGAGATCTTGAGATAGGCCAGATGAGCGGGCGTCGACATCGCTCGCGGCGCCTCGGGGTCGAGCGCACCGCCCGGCGCGTCGGTGCGCACCATGCGCTCGCGCCCCCCCGCCAGCACGTGCCTCGCGGCGTGCACGACGTCGCGCCACTGGCCGGTGCCCAGCACCGCGTCCACTTCGGGGAAGTCGTCGAGCAGGCCGGATCCGGCGCGCTGCGCGAGGCAGCCGGTGACGATCAAGCCGCGCAGCCGGCCCTCGCGCTTGAGCCGCGCCACCTCGCCGATCGCCTGGCGCGATTCGCGGATCGCGCTCTGCAGGAACGCACAGGTGTTGACCACCGCGACATCGGCGTCGCGCGGATCGCCGACGGTTCGGAATCCGTCCTTCACCAGGAGGCCGAGCATCGCCTCCGAGTCCACGGTGTTCTTGGGACAGCCGAGCGTGACGAATGCCAGGGTGGCGGGAGAACGGGTCACTCGAAGCCGCGCTCCTCCAGCCAATGCAGATCCACCAGCACGTCGCGAGCCTTGGAACCCTGGAACGGACCCACCACTCCCAGCTCCTCGAGCTGGTCCATGAGCCGGCCGGCGCGCGAGTAGCCCACCTTGAGGCGGCGCTGGAGCAGCGAGGTCGAGCCCTGCTGATGCGAGACCACCAGCTTCGCCGCCTCGCGAATCAGCTCGTCGTCGAACGGATCGGAATCGTACTCGTCGGTCGCCGCCTCGTCGTCGCTGGGGAGCACCACTTCGGTCGCGAGCGGCGGCGCGGCGCCCGGCTGCGACTTGGCCTTCCAGAAGTCGACGACGCGCGCGCTCTCCTCCTCACTCACAAATGCTCCGTGGACCCTGTAAGGCTCGGGCTTGCCGGCCGGCGTGAACAGCATGTCGCCGTGCCCGAGCAGATTCTCGGCGCCGTTCATGTCCAGCACGGTTCTCGAGTCGGTCTTGCTCGCGACCTGGAACGCGATTCGCGACGGAAAGTTGGCCTTGATCACGCCGGTGATCACGTCCACCGACGGACGCTGCGTCGCCAGCACCAGATGGATGCCGACCGCGCGCGCCATCTGCGCGAGCCGCGCGATCGGCTCCTCGATCTCGGCGGGCGCGGTGAGCATGAGGTCGGCGAGCTCGTCCACCACCACCACGACGTAGGAGAGCCGGCTCGGCGGCGGCGCGCCCTCCTCGGCGGCCGGCACCTGGCCCTTGTCGATCTTGTCGTTGTAGGCGGCGATGTTGCGGGCCCCGGTGGTGGCCATGAGCTTGTAGCGCTTCTCCATCTCTCCCACCGCCCAGCGCAGCGCCCGGCTCGCCTTCTTCGACTCGGTCACCACCGGCATCACCAGGTGAGGGATTCCGTTGTAGGCGGAGAGTTCGAGCATCTTGGGATCCACCATCACCATCTGCAGGGTCTCGGGGCCGTGCTGGAACAGGAGTCCGGTGATGATGGCGTTCAGGCACACGCTCTTGCCGGAACCGGTCGCTCCCGCAACCAGCAGATGGGGCATGCGGGTGAGGTCGGAGACGAAGGGCTGGCCGACGACGTCCACGCCCAGTGGAACCTTGAGCGCGGCGTCGCTGGCCTCGTACGGCTGCGAGGACAGCACCTCGCGGAGATACACCGTACGGCGCCGCCGGTTCGGGATCTCGACGCCGACCGCGCCTTTTCCGGGAATCGGGGCGAGAATTCGGATGCGCTGGGCCCTCAGGGCCAGCGCCAGGTCGTCCTCCCGCGACACGATCTGGTTCACCTTGACCCCGGCGGCCGGCTCGAATTCAAAGGTGGTGACCACCGGACCGGGGTGGATCTCGGTGACCTTGCCCTCGATGCCGAAGTCACCGAGCTTCGCGACCAGCAGGCTGGCCTCCGCCGTCAGATCGGCGGCGGTGATCAGGTCCTCCTGCTGCACGGGCATCGCCAGCATCGAGAGCGAGGGGAGCGCCTCGCCCGAACCCGTTGCCGCCGACGGCGCGGCGGCGGGTTTGGGCCGCGGCTGAGGCTTCGGCCGGGGTGGCAATCCCGGCAGCTCGAGCTGCGGCGGACGTAGGGTCTTCGCCGCCGGGGCCTCGTCGGCGTGTTCGGGGCCGGGAGCAGCGACCGCGACTCGCGGCCTCTCCACGTCGGGAAGCCCGATGACGCGCGGGCCTTCTTCCGCGCTCTCGCGTTTCCGCGACTCGCGCACCTCCTTCTTCCTGGCCGCGACGCGAGCTTTCGCATCGGCAGCCCGCCGCTCCTGCCACGTCGTCCACAGCCCGCCGAGCCCGGCGGCCGGGCGGAGCACCGCGCCATGCACCAGATGGTGGATCCAGTGGAAGCCGAGTTCGCTCGCGGCCAGCGCGGTGATCCCGAACAGCGCACCGGCCACCACCCACGAGCCGACGCTGCCGAGCGCCGAATGGAGCGCGAGCGACGCGGCGAGCCCCCACGCTCCCGTCCAGAGCCAGCGATCGAGCCCGGCGAGGCCCATCAGGGCGCAGATCTCGAACAGCAGCAGCGCGCCGAGCAGCGACGAGATCACCAGCGGCAGCGCCGGCCTTCCGCGCAGCCGGTTCCAGGCCCACAGCGCCGCGAGCAGTGGAACTCCGAAGGCCGCGATGGTCCCGAACGACCACACCAGCCCGAACGCCAGTGTCGCCCCCACCGGACCGCAGGCGTTGGGGCTGTCCCAGGGGCCGTGACCCGGAAGCGGGTTCCGATGAGTCGCGAGGCTCGCCACGCTCAACACCGCGAAGGCGGCCAGCGTCACCGCGAGAATCTGCTGCTGTCGTCGTTCGGAGATCGATGAGGCCACGGGATTGGGAGGGCTCGTCCCTGGTACCAACTGCGGTCGGCGGAACAATCTGCCACGCGAGACTTGAGAACTTGCTTCAGCGCCGACCCTGCCGGCCGGAATCAGGGCATGACGGCCGGCCGCCCGCCTCCCTGGCGGGCACGCGTCGCCATTTTGCACAAAGGGTGGGCCTGGGGCAATGCCGCGCTCAGGCGGCCGGGCGGCCGCCGAATGCCACGCGATGGGCGACCCGGAAGACCACGATGACGAGCCCGATCACCAGCAGTAGCGCCAGCAGCGGAACCACCAGCGCGAGCAGCGAGATCCCCACCGCGCCCGCCGACTCGCCGGTGGCGACCACGGGATTGCCGAGGCCGCCGGTCGCGGCGCTCGACTTGACGCGCAGCAGCGCCGCGGCGCCCTTGGTGAAGCCGGCCAGCCCCGAGCCGGCGATGATGCCGGTGGTCCAGCGCAGCCAGGGCGGCAGATCGCCGAGCACGGCCACGGTGGCGACCGCACCGGCCATCAATGCGGCCGGCGCGGAGATCACGTCGAGCGCGTGGTCGAGCCACGGCACGTAGTAGGCGACGATCTCGACCACGGTGGCGGTGCCGAGCGCCACCAGCGCCGGCGTGGTGCCCGCCCAGGCGAATCCCGACGCCAGATGCAGGCGGCCGAAGTGCGCCGCGAGCCCGAGCAGGAAAATCGGCGCGAAGACTCGCAGCCCGCAGGCGGCGGCCAACGCCAGCCCGATCGCGACGCTGAGGATCAGCTCGAGCGACATCGAGGATCGCGCGCCCTAGCGGCCGACGGCGGCGTGGCGCGTCTCGCGCTCGGCCGGCGCCGCGGCGCCGGGCGAAGCGGAATCCGGCGCGTCGACGATGCCGTTCTCGAGCCAGTCGAAGCGGCGATCGAGAATGCCGCGCGCCACACGATAGGTCGCGACGTCGGCGTTCGAGCGGATGTCCTCGAACAGCTTCTCGACCTTGGCGCGCGAGTGCCGGCAGAACACGTCGGCGAGCTCGATCGGCGTACGATCGGCGGCGTTCCTGCGGACGTCGTCCTGCGCGCGGACGCAGGTGGCGGCCATCGCGTAGAGCTCGGCGCCGATGTCGACGCACCGGAACAACAGCGCCTGCTTCTTCTCGAGCGCCGGACCGTTCAGCACCATGAGGTGGAACTGCTGGCGCGCAAGGCGACGCGCGGTGCGATCCACCCAGCGCAGATGTCCGGCGAGCTTCCCGAACTCGGCGTAGCGCGGCCAGCGTCCCCAGCCAAACCACCGGCTCGGATACCAGAACAGATAGAAGAATCCGGCGCGCACGAGGCCGGTGAGCCGGCGCCCGATCGGTACGCCCGGCATCACCACGTCGCCCGCCACGCGCAGGTGCACGTCGAGCGCTTCCCGCGCGATGAACAGGCGCATCACCTGATTGGTGCCTTCGAAGATGCGGTTGATGCGCAGGTCGCGCATGAGCTGCTCGAGCGGCACCGGCGCCTCGCCGCGCGACGCCAGCGAGCGCGCGGTTTCGTATCCGCGACCGCCGCGCACCTGCACGGCCTCGTCGCACACTTCCCAGGCGACGTCGGTGTTCCAGAGCTTGGCGATCGCGGCTTCGAGCCGGATGTCGCTCCTGCCGCGATCCGCGAGTAGCGCGCCGAGATCGGCGACCGCGTCCATGGCGTAGGAGCGCGCCGCGATGTCGGCGAGCATCTGCGCCACCGCCTCGTGGTGCCCGACCGGCTTGCCCCACTGGACGCGCTCGGCGGCGAAGCGCCGCGAGACTTGAAGACACCACTTGCCGGCGGCCGCGCAGGTCGCCGGTAGCGTGAGGCGCCCGGTGTTGAGCGTCACGAGCGCGAGCTTGAGACCCTTGCCCTCGGCGCCGAGCAGGTTGTCCTTCGGCACGCGCACGTCGTGGAAGCGAAGCAGCGCGTTCTCGATCCCGCGAATGCCCATGAACTCGAGGCGCGCCGTGACTTCCACGCCGGGCGACCGGGTCTCGACGATGAAGGCGCTGATGGGACCCGGCTTGCCGCCCTTGCCCGGAGTGCGCGCCATCACCACCAGCACGTCGGCGATCGCGCCGTTGGTGCACCAGAGTTTTTCGCCGTTGAGGATCCAGTGCGCGCCGTCCGCCGAAGGAACCGCGGTCGTGGACATGCGGGCCGGATCGGAACCGACGTCGTTCTCGGTGAGAGCGAACGCCGAGATCGCTCCCTTCGCGAGCTTCGGCAGCCAGTTCTTCTTCTGCTCGGGCGTGCCGAACAGCTTGAGCGGCTGGGGAACCCCGATCGACTGATGCGCCGAGAGCAGCGCGACCAGCGCGCCGCTCTTGGTGCCGATCAGGGCCATGGCGCGGCCGTAGCTGTACTGCGACAGCTCGAGGCCGCCATACTCGCGCGGGATCTTGATGCCGAAGGCGCCGAGCTCTTTCAAGCGCTGAATGGTCTCGCTCGGAATGCGCGCCTCGTGCTCGATCCGGTCGGCATCCACGTCCTGGAGAAAGACTTCGAGCTTCTCGAAGAAGACCGCGGCCCGCTTCTGCTCGTCGGGATCCGGCTGGGGCTGGGGATGGATGAGATCGAGGGCCAGTCGCCCCAGGAACAGCTCGCGTACGAACGAAGGCGCCTCCCAGCTGGTCTCACGAGAAGCTTCGGCGACCGCCCGGGCTTCGGCTTCGGAAACGTGTCCACTCGACTTGGGATCGCTCATGATCTTTCCCTGCCTCCCCGAACCCGCATCACTCCTTTGGATGGGGTATCGGCCACTGGGAACCCGAGACTAACGCCGGCTGCCGAGGCCGGCCAACCCGGCCGGCCGCCCCGCCGCCGGCGCCTCAACCGGGGCGCGCGGACAGCAGCACCAGCACCTGCCAGAGCCGCGGCCGGTGGAGGAAGCGCGAGTACTGTCCCGGGAACACCCGCCAGCGCTCGACGCGAAAGCGCCGGCCGAATTCCCACGGAAACCATCCCGAGCGATGCGTTTCCCACGGCATGCCCTCGATCCGCTGCGGCCGAAATCCCCACGGCGTGGTGATCAACACCTTGCGCGCGCGCCGGGTGAGCGCATCGAGGAACCTCCAGGCGTCGTCCTTCTCGAGGTGCTCGATCACGTCGATGAAGAGCGCGAGCTCGTAGCGCGGCGCGTCTGCGGGCAGCAGCGAATCGAGCCCGCGCAAATCGCCGAGATAGACGTGGTCGTAGACGGGAAAACGCGGCGCCTGGGTGTCGATCGCGTCGACGCGCCTGGCGCCGCCGAATTCGCGCGCGAGCAGGCCGTATTTTCCGTAGCCGGCGCCGACATCGAGCACGGTGGAGGGACGCTCGCGCACCAGAACATCGCAGACGTACGGAATCTGCCGGTGCTCCGAAGTGGGCATGGCCCGCAGAGTGTCACACCCGCGTCGCGCCGGCCAAGCGGCGCGACGCACGTGGCACGAATCAGCGGAACAGCACCATCCGATGCGACTCGAGCTGCTCGCCGGCGCGCAACCGGTACAGGTAGACGCCGGGCTCCATCCTGCGGCCTTCCGCGTCGGTGCCGTCCCAGCTCACGGTCTGGGAGCCCGCCGCGAGCGGACTCTGCGCGAGGCGCTTCACCAGACGGCCACCGAGGTCGAAGACCGCGAGGTCCACAGACGACGGCCGCGCCAGCGCGAAATGAATCGTGGTGCTCGACGAGAACGGATTGGGCGAATTGAAGCTCTGCTCCGGCGAAGCGACCGGTGACTGCGGAACACCGCTGGTGCGCGGCAGCCAGCCAAGGTCCTCGAACGCGTAGCGCGTGAGATCCACCGACGAGGTGAGATCGGGGGTGATGATCGGCTCCATCAGCAGGCTCGGCGCGGCGCTCACGTCCCAGTGTGAAATCGTCGAGCCCGGCAGGACCGGATTGGGCGTGTAGAGCAGCGCGCGATTGTTGTTGTCGGCGCCGGCGAGATGGATCGAGCTCTCACCCACCGTCGCGTTCACGCCACCGCCCAGCTGCGCCCGGATGTTGTTGCCGTCGGTCATCGACAGGCTGAGCACGGGAATCGTCACGGTCGGATCGACGCCGCCCAGCTCCGCCGGCGCGCCCGCCACGTTGTTGACGATCATCACCGCCACCGCGCCGGCGGCTTGGGCGTTCTCGGCCTTGGTCGCGAACGGGCAGGTGCCGCGATCCACCAGACAGATCTTGCCCGCCACGGCCGCCGCGTTGATCAGCGGCGAGCAGGCGTCGCTGTTGGGGGCGCTGCCGTCGTCGGCCTGCACCACGCTGGCGGTCACGCCGGCCACGGTCAGCGGGCCACCAAAAGTGGACGAGCCGCTGGTGTAGGTGCCGGCGATCCCCGGCGGCGAATTCACCACCACCTGCTGGCGACGATTCAGAATCGTCGAGGTCTTGAGATTGGTGGCCGGTCCATCGAACACCACGTTGCCGGTGTTGACGGCGGATGCCTGGCGCTGCGCGTCGGTCATCGCGTCCCAGTGAAGGCCGCTGGTGTCGTCGAGGATATGCCGCTCGTAGAGGTCGTTGAAGCCGCTGAAGATGGTGCCGGTCGAGAGGTTCACCAGCGTGCTGAACCCGAGTCCATGCGCGAATTCGTGGATCACGACCGCCAGCAGGTCGATGTTCGTGCCCTCGTTGTGATCGAAGCCGTAGTAGAAGAACGAGCCGGTGAGGCAGCCCGGCTGGCCGAGGTTCACGTTGAAATTGGCGCTGATGTCGGGATTGGCGGGGATCAGATCGACGCCCGCGAGCTTGTTGGCGAGCGCGGCGTGATACCAGGTGGACCCGATCTCGGCGCCGCTGAAGTCCCGGATGACGTTGACCGGACCCGCGCTGCCGAGCACGGCGCTGGTGGCGTTGCAAGACAGCGCGGTGAACTGCGCCTGCACCACGATCGTCACCGGGTCGGGCAGGATCGCGCTCCAGATCGAGGCCGCCTGATTGAACACGTTCAATCGCTGCTGGCCGATGGTGGTGCCGGGGTTGCCACCCACCGGGGCGGCCGGCGTCGTGTCGTTGAATCCCACACCGGCGGGATCACCGTTCTGAATGACGATGGTCGCCGCATGGGCCACGGCGGCGAGCAGCGCGCTGCACAACACGGCTGCGCCGAGCAGGGTCGCGAAGTTCGAGCGGCGCATGGTCAGCGCTCCGCCCGCGCAACCGGCGGGGTCGAGGGCGCGAGCCCATAGAACCACTCGAACAACGAAGACGGCGAATCCGTGCAGCCGCTCTCGAGCTCGCCGTTGAGCGCGCGGCGCGCGACCGAGAAGCTCTGGAAGCGGCCCTGCAGGTCCACGGCCACCCCGCCGTCGGGCAGGGTCTCGAACACCAGGCCGTCGGACGAGAAGTTGCGCGCCGCGATCTGCTCCAGGGGCATCGCGGTGGCCCACAGCGGAGCCAGCGTCCAACCGCCCGATTCCGGGTCGCGAACCGCGCGAAGCTCGGCCTCTCCGCGCGGAGCGAAGGCGGCCAGCGCGGGGAGCGGGGTCGTGGCTGCCGCAGCGGCGGCAGAGGCACCCGACGAAGCGGTTGCGGTGGCGGCCGCCGTGCAGTTTGCACGGTTCGCCTGAGCACAGTGAACGGCGCAGGCCGCGTTCGCGGTGGTGCATGAAGCCCCGCCGGCGTAAGCGAACGGCGCGCCCAGAGCGAGGAGCACCAGCGATCCGCCGGCGACCAGGCGGCTCGGAGCCGCGCGCCGGGCGGCGGGGGAAGAGGGACAAGTCGCACGGATCATGACGGGCTCCTGGGGATCGGCGAGGTGACGATTCGCTCTCGAGCGAGATGATGTGGCGCGTGCTCACGAGAATAGCACGCTCCGCGCCAGCCTCACTCCGCAATTCCCGCCATGGCACGTTGCACCAAACCGCCGATCGAGGCGGCCTGGTTGCCGGTTCACGGCCTCGGTCGATCGACGTTTCGCCAAGCGGCCGGCGGACTTGCCGGGCCGGACCGGCCTCGGGTAGATTCCGCCGTCCTTTGCGCGGGCACGCCCGCCAAGGAAGCCATCCCTCCCGCCGGCCGGGCCGCGATTCCAGCCAGGATCGAGCCCTGCGGACGGCGTGATCTCCCGGCCTCCAGCGCCGGTCAACGCACCGAAATTCACGAGGAGCAGCCGATGCCGATGTTCCGGACCGCGGAATCCGTCCTGCGGAGACTCCCCTCCACGGCCCCCTGGAAATTCCTGGCGGCAACCCTGGCGGCGGCGCTGTGGCCGGCCGCAGCCCACGCCAGCGAGCTGGACCTGCAGCTTCCCCAGCTGGATGCCCAGCAGCGTTCTCTGCTCTTCATCGGACTGGGCGTGTGCCTGTTCGGCATGCTGTTCGGCCTGGTGATGTTCAACCGGGTGAAGGCTCTGCCGGCGTACCAGTCGATGCTCGACGTTTCGGCCACCATCTACGAGACCTGCAAGACCTACCTGCTTCAGCAGGGCCGGTTGCTCATGGTGCTCGAGGCCTTCATCGCCGCCTGCATCGTCTACTACTTCGGCGTGCTGCAGCATCTCGACGCGATGCGCGTGGTGACGATTCTGCTGTTCTCGGTGGTCGGCATCCTCGGCAGCTACAGCGTGGCCTGGTTCGGCATCCGCATGAACACCCTGGCCAACAGCCGCACCGCGTTCGCTTCGCTGCGCGGCAAGCCGGTGCCGGTCTACGAGATTCCGCTCCAGTCGGGAATGAGCATCGGCGTCATGCTGATCTGCGTCGAGCTGATCATGATGCTCGCGATCCTGCTGTTCATCCCCGCCGAGAATGCGGGCGCCTGCTTCCTCGGGTTCGCGATCGGCGAGTCGCTCGGCGCCTCGGCGCTGCGCATCGCCGGCGGCATCTTCACCAAGATCGCCGACATCGGCTCGGACCTCATGAAGGTCGTGTTCAAGATCAAGGAGGACGATCCGCGCAATCCCGGCGTGATCGCCGACTGCACCGGTGACAACGCCGGCGACTCGGTGGGCCCGACCGCCGACGGCTTCGAGACCTATGGCGTCACCGGCGTGGCGCTGATCTCGTTCATCGCGCTGGCGGTGATGCCGGACCGCAAGGCCGAATTCCTGGTGTGGATCTTCGTGATGCGCATCCTGATGATCCTCACCTCGATCGTCTCCTATCTGGTGAGCGACGTGGTGGCTCGCGGGCAGAACTCCGGCAAGGACAAGATCAACTTCGAGGCGCCGCTCACCAGCCTGGTGTGGGTGTGCTCGGTGCTCTCGATCGTCGTGACTTTCGTCGCCTCGAAGTGGCTGCTCGGCGGGCTCGGCGGCAATCTGTGGTTCACGCTCTCCGTCATCATCTCGTGCGGAACTCTGGCCGCCGCGCTGATCCCCGAGTTCACCAAGGTCTTCACCAGCTCGCATTCGCGGCACGTGGCCGAGGTGGTGGCGGCGTCCAAGGAGGGCGGCGCCTCGCTCAACATCCTGTCGGGCATGGTGGCCGGCAACTTCTCGGTGTTCTGGCAGGCGCTGACGCTGGCGGTGCTGCTGTACCTCGCCAATCACTTCTCGCAGCAGGGCCTCTCCCAGTACATGCAGTACCCGGGTGTGTTCGCGTTCGGCCTGGTCGCGTTCGGTCTGCTCGGCATGGGACCGGTGACCATCGCGGTCGACTCCTACGGCCCGGTCACCGACAACGCGCAATCGATCTTCGAGCTGTCGCAGGTCGAGAGCACGCCGGGAGCCGCGCAGGCGATCGAGCAGCAGTTCGGCTTCAAGCCCAACTTCGAGCGCGGCAAGCACTATCTCGAGGACAACGACGGCGCGGGCAATACCTTCAAGGCCACCGCCAAACCGGTGCTGATCGCCACCGCCGTGGCCGGCGCGACCACGATGGTGTTCTCGATCATCCTGGTGCTGACCAAGCACTATGCGAGCGTCGGCCAGGAGTTCAAGCTCGACCTGCTCGATCCCTTCGTACTGCTCGGCATCCTGATGGGCGGCGCCACCGTCTACTGGTTCACCGGCGCCTCGATGCAGGCGGTCACCACCGGCGCCTATCGCGCGGTCGAGTACATCAAGCGCAACATCAAGCTCGATTCCGCCGAGGCCGCCAACATCGAGTCCTCGAAGACCGTGGTCCGAATCTGCACCCAGTACGCTCAGGCCGGCATGTTCAACATCTTCCTGGTGATCTTCTCGATCACCATCGCCTACGCGTTCTTCAACCCCGAATTCTTCATCTCCTACCTGGTGAGCATCGCGGTGGTCGGACTGTTCCAGGCGATCTACATGGCGAACGCCGGCGGCGCCTGGGACAACGCCAAGAAGGTGGTCGAGGTCGAGCTGAACATGAAGGGCACCGAGCTGCACGCGGCGACGGTGGTCGGCGACACGGTGGGCGACCCCTACAAGGACACCTCGTCGGTCGCGCTCAATCCGATCATCAAGTTCACGACCCTCTTCGGCCTGCTGGCGGTCGAAATGGGCGTCGCGAACCCGGGGCTCGCGCCGATCCTTTCCGGCGTCTTCATGCTGGTGGCACTGGTGTTCGTTTACCGCTCGTTCTACCAGATGCGGATCGGCACCGCGGCCAAGTAGCGTGCCCAATGCGCACCACGGGCCTCTCGCCTCGAGCGAGGGGCCCGTGGTCTTTTCGCTCCGAAATGGCGCGCGCTCAGCTCGACGCCGCTCGCGCCGCCTCGATCCGCTTCACGAACTCATCCCAGCCGGGTGTGCCCTGGTGCAGCTCGCCGACGTGTTTGTAGCTCACCTTGCCGGCGCGATCGAGGACGTAGAAGCACGGCCAGTACTGATTCCCGATCGCTTCCCAGGCCTCACCGTCGGGGTCGAGCGCCACCGGGAAGTCGATCGAGTCGCGAGCCACCGCCTTCGTGACGTTGTCCGCCACGCGTTCGTCGGGGAGTTCCGGCGTGTGAATGCCGATCAGACGGACGTCGGAGTCGCGATAGCGCGCCGACAGCTGCCGCACCGCGGGCAGACTGCGCTGGCAGTTGACGCACTGGAATGCCCAGAACTCGACCACCACCACCTGGCCGGCGAGATCGCTCTCCTTCGCGCGCCGGTTGCCAACCCAATCGAGCTGATTGAGCACTCCCTTGAGCGGGCCGTTCCAGTGCCCGGGGTGACCCGCCCCGGCCGGGGAGGCGGGATGAGCGGACTGGGCGATGGGGAATGCCATCACCGCGAGGAACCACACCCACAGCAGGCGCATGAGACGTCCCTTCCCTGGAACTCGCGCGCGCCCTCGAACCGGATTGGAGCGCACGCCCACCAGCATGCGTCGCGACCGCCCGCCGATCAATGGAAATCGCGCCGGCGCGGGGTGGGACCGGGCGCCGGCGCGGGTGATTCCTCGATCCAGCTCGAAGCGGCGTCTAGGTGCCTTCGCTCCAGGTCGACATGTAGCGCTCCTGCTCGCCGGTCAGGGATTCAAGCGAGATGTTCATGCTGCGCAGCTTGAGCCGCGCCACCTGGCCGTCGATGGACTTCGGGACCACGTAGACGTCCTTCTTCAGCGTCTTCGCCTTCTTCTTCAGGAATTCGACGCTCAGCGACTGATTGGCGAACGACATGTCCATCACCATCGCCGGGTGCCCTTCGGCGGCGGCCAGATTGATCAGGCGCCCCTCACCCAGCAGATGGACGCGCTTCCCGCCCGCCAGCCGGTATTCCTCGACGAACGGCCGGACCGTGCGCTTGCGTCCGCCGGCCAGCCGATCGAGCGCGGGGATGTCGATTTCGACGTTGAAGTGCCCGCTGTTGGCGACGATCGCGCCGTCCTTCATGGCCAGGAAGTGCTCGCGGCGCAGCACGCTCTTGTTGCCCGTCACGGTGATGAACAGGTCGCCGCGCGGGGCCGCTTCGGCCATCGAGACCACCTGGTAGCCATCCATCGCCGCCTCGAGCGCGCGCACCGGTTCGACCTCGGTCACCAGCACGGTCGCGCCCATGCCCTTGGCGCGCGCGGCGAGGCCGCGGCCACACCAGCCATAGCCCGCGATCACCACCGTCGAGCCCGCCACCAGCATGTTGGTGCAGCGGAGGATGCCGTCCATGGTGCTCTGGCCGGTGCCGTAGCGGTTGTCGAACAGGTGCTTGGTGTCGGCGTCGTTGATCGCGATCACCGGATAGCGAAGCACCTTGCCCGCCGCCATGGCGCGCAGGCGCGTGACGCCGGTCGAAGTCTCCTCGGTGCCGGCGAACACGTCGCGCAGGTAGTTGCGCTTCTTGGTGTGCAGGACTGTCACCAGGTCGCAACCGTCGTCCATGGTGATGTGCGGGCGTGCCTCGATGCACGACACGATGTGCGAGTAGTAGGTCTTGTGGTCCTCGCCCTTGATCGCGAAGGTGGCGATCCCGTAGTGGGCGACGAGCGCGGCCGCCACGTCGTCCTGCGTGCTGAGCGGATTCGAGCCACACAGATAGACCTCGGCGCCGCCGGCCTTGAGCGTGCGCGCCAGATTGGCGGTTTCGGTGGTGACGTGCAGGCAGGCCGCAATGCGCAGGCCCTTCAGCGGCCGCTCCTTCGCGAAGCGGGCGCGAATCGCGCGGAGCACTGGCATGTTCTGGTCGGCCCACTCGATGCGCATGCGGCCGGCGCGCGCGAGCTTCAGGTCGCGCACGTGGCCGGGCACCTGGCCGTTGGCCGCGCCGTTGGTCTTCGAATTCCTGGGCATCTGGACTCCTTGGTGAATGGATGACGGCGATGAGTTCGTCCTGGAGGCCAGAGTGTGCACGAGTCGGGAGGCCCGCTCAACCGGTTTTCGACCCTGGGCATCCATTCCCAAAATTGATATGCTTAGTCATATGAAACGGACCACGCTGCTTCTCGACGACGATTTGATCGGGGAACTGCGCCGCCGCGCCGCCGGCGATCGCGTCACCCTCACCGAAATGGTGGAGCGGACGCTCCGCCTCGGCCTGACCGCGCCGGCCCGACGGGCGCGCGTGACGCTCCCCTCCTACGACCTGGGTCCGTTCCTCGCCTCCGGCGGTTCGAAGACCGCGACGGGGCGAAGGGTCGTCGAAGAGCTCTGAAGGTGCGCGCCGTGGATGCCGGACTGCTGGCGGTGGCGGTCAATCGGTGGGCACCCGAGCACTCGCGCGCCGCGCGGCTGATCGAGGATCTGATCAACGGCGACGCTCCGTGGGCGCTGCCGTGGAGCGAGTGTCACGAGTTCCTGCGGCGCGTGGCCCACCCGCACACCGTGGCGCGCCCGCTCGGCGCCGATGACGCGGCTGGGGTTCTCGAGCTGCTGCTCGCGAGCCCTTCGGTCCATCCGCTTTCGCCCACCCGGCGGCATGCGGCTGTGATCCGCGAAGTGCTGGCGCTGACCCCGATCGGCCGGGGCCTGCCGCCAGGTCTGGAGACGGCCGCGCTCCTCCGGGAGCACGGTGTCCGCGAGCTGTGGAGTCTCGAGCCCGGGATGAAGCGATATCGCTTTCTCACCGTCGAGAATCCGTTGCGCCCCGCCCCCGCCGGGCGCTACAACGCCGGCCGGCGCCGCTACCGGGTGCTCGCGCCGGGACCGACGTCCGCCGGCTGACGCCGCGACCGCGCCGGCGTCAGCCGGCGGTCGCTCGCCATTGCTCGAGCAGCTCGGCCTCGCGCTCGGCCGTCAGCGCCGGCGGGATCTGGATCGAAAGCTCCGGACGCGCCCCGGGCTGTGGGGGTTCCGATCCGCCCAGCCAATCGCGCGTGTCTCTCACCGTGGCCTCCAGCGGGCGGAAGCGGAGCCCCGAGCGGACCGCGTGCTCGATGCTCACGTCCATGAACCCGCCCGAGCCCGGCGCCCACAGCGGCAGCGTGGCGAACGGCACCACACCGCGCTCGGTCAGGAATGCCGCAGGAACTGCGATCCGCCGCGAGGGGACGCCCAGAATCTCGCTCACCCGCGCGAAGAAGTCCCCGAGTCGGTAAGGCCGCTCGGGGCCGGTCATGTTGAACGTACCCCCCGCCCCGCGCCCCGCCATGTCCAGGATCCACCGCGCGCAGTCGCGCGCGTCCACGATCTGGAGCGGATCGCCGGCCCCCTCGGGCACCAGCACGTCGCCGCCGCGCGCGAGTCGCCTCACCCAGTAGGTGAAGCGGTCCAGGTAGTCCCAGGGGCCCACCAGCAGGCCGGCCCGCGCCACCAGCGCGCGGTCGCCGAAGGCGTCTCGCACCTCCTGCTCGCACAGCGCTTTGAGCCCGCCGTAGCTCGCGGCGTCCACCACTTCGGTTGCGGGGTCCTTCAACACCGCGAGCGGGGCGCGCTCGTCGGCGCCGGCCGCCAGCGGCATCGAGTAGGCCGAGATGCTGGAGACGAAGGTGTAGTGCCCGGCGGCGCCGCTCAGCATCCGGGCGGATTGCCGGACCACCCGCGGGACGTAGCCGCAGGTGTCCACCACCGCGTCCCAGGTCTCCCCACGCAGCACGTCGAGGCCGCCGTCCCGATCGCCGATCCGGTGCTCGGCCTCGGGGAACAACGATGGTCCGGTCTTCCCGCGATGGAACAGCGTCACCGAGTGACCGAGCTTCAGCGCTTCGGCCGCGACGTGGCGCCCGAGGAAGCGGGTGCCGCCGATCACCAGCAGCCGCATGCTCACACGCTCCGCGCCAGCAGCCCCGCCTTGTCGGTCCGCTCCCAGGTGAAGCTCGGCTCGCTCCGGCCGAAATGACCGTAGGCCGCGGTCTTCCGGTAGATCGGGCGACGCAGCTTCAGGTGCTCGATCAGACCGCGGGGCGTGAGATCGAAATGCTTGCGCACCAGCTGCGTCAATTTCTCGTCGCTCACCTTTCCGGTGCCGTTGGTGTCGACCATGATCGAGACCGGATCCGAAACGCCGATCGCGTAGGCGAATTGCACCTCGGCCCGGTCGCACAGCCCGGACGCCACCAGGTTCTTGGCCACGTAGCGCGCGCCGTAGCTGGCCGAGCGATCCACCTTGGTCGGATCCTTGCCCGAGAAGGCGCCACCGCCGTGACTTCCCACCCCCCCGTAGGTATCCACGATGATCTTGCGCCCGGTGAGCCCGGTGTCGGCCATCGGCCCGCCCTTCACGAACGAGCCGGTGGGATTGATGTGGTAGTGGATACGGCCCTTCACGTACTTCTTCGGCAACACCGGCTCGATCACGTGCTTGCGAATGTCCGCGTGGATCCGTTTCTGCGTGATGCCGTCCGCATGCTGGGTCGAGACCACCACCGTATCCACGCGGGTCGGGCGGTCGTTCTCGTATTCGACCGTCACCTGCGACTTGCCGTCCGGGCGCAGGTAGGGGATCACGCCCCGACGCCGCACCGTCGCCAGCCGGCGGGTGAGGGCGTGGGCCAGCATGATGGGCAGCGGCATGAGCTGCCGGGTCTCGCGGCAGGCGAAGCCGAACATCAGCCCCTGATCGCCGGCGCCGCCGGTATTCACACCCAGGGCGATGTCGGGCGACTGATTGTCAATGGTGGTCATCACCGCGCAGGTGTGGCTGTCGAAGCCGTACTCGGCGCTGTCATAGCCGATCTCGCCGATCACCCGGCGCACCAGCTCGGGGATCTCGACGTAGGCGCGGCTCGAGATCTCGCCCGCCACGACCGCGAGCCCGGTGGTGACCAGCGTCTCGCACGCGACGCGGCTGTTCTTGTCCCTGGCGATCAACGCGTCCAGCAGACTGTCGGAAATCTGATCCGCGATCTTGTCCGGGTGACCTTCCGTCACCGACTCAGACGTGAAGAGATGGCGAGCCATGCCTGATCCTCGTTGTCCCACGGATGATGTTGTCGTGATCGGCGATCGCGGCGCCACCAGGCCGTCCGCGCGCCCTGAGCCTCCACCCCGCCCCGGCCGCGTCCCCGAAACGGGACGCCGGCCTTCGCGCCTCGACTTCAGGCGCGGCCGCGGCGGCCCGCTTCGTCCAGCCGCCGCTTGAACTCGTCGATGCTGGCGATCGGCGTCGCGTCCACTCCATTCAGCAACGCGAGATAGAAGCTGACCCAGTCGCCGTACTGCGAGAATCTCACCGCACGCTCGAGCCGGGATTCGCCCGGGACCGACACCTGGTGCACGCGCGCACCCTGTCGCGCCGCGTACTCGCCGGTGAGCGCGAGCCGCGTCGCCACATCGGCCGCGTCCTCCGGATCCCGGAGCAGCACCACCGCGCTCTGGGCCGCGAACGCGCCACCGCTCTCCCAGCCCACGATCTCGTTGTGGTTGAGCTCCGGCACCAGTGCCGAATGGGCGGGAACCTTAGCATTTTCGTTGATCTGCTGCCTCCACCGCGTGGCCACCGCGCCGAGCCGCTCGGAAGCCGCATAGAGGAACACGTGCCGCCCGGCCAGCGCGCGCGCCAGCTGCTTGGCGGGATTCTCGCGCTCGGCACGCGCCGGGCCGAGCGCCTCCCCGGCCGCGCGCGCCGCGTGCGCGGCGCGCTCCCAGTCCCCGCCGGGATCGGGCAGCCAGCCCAGGGCGCTGAGCAGGGCCGAGACCCGCACCCAGGCACCGTAGAGCGCGGCGCGCGGCGGCGAGCCTCCCGGCATGCGCATCGCGAACACGTGCGAGCGCTCGCAGCGCGCCGCCAGCTCGCCGCCGGTGGTGAGCGCCACCCGCGGGATGCCCCGCCGCGAGGCCTCGGCCTCGAGCGCGAGGGTCTCCTCGGTGTTGCCCGAGTACGAGCAGAGCAGCGCCAGCGAGCGACTCGTGACGCACGCCGGCCAGCGATACTCGCGCACCACCACCAGCGGCCGCGGGAGCCGGTCGGCTTCGAGCGACGACACGAGATCGGCGGCGATCGCCGAGCCGCCCATGCCGCCTGCCGCCAGCAGGTCGGGAGCGGCGCCCGGCACGCGCCACGGCGTGGCGCGAACCGCCGCGAGCGCTTCCTCGATCTGTTCGGGAATGCGCGCGATGCGCCCGCCCATGTCGTGGGCGTCGCGTGACCCGTAGGGCGGCTCGAGACCGGGCGCCGCGTTCACAACGGGCTCCGCTTCGCCACCAGGAAGCTCGGCAACAGCGTTTCGATGCGCGCGCGCAGCAGCTCTTTGACCGCGGCGGCCGACGGCAGCCGCACGGCTTCGCGCGCGATCTCGCGAGCGACCTCGAAGCGCAGGCTGCGGATCGCCGCTTTGACGCGCGGCAGGTCGAAACAGGACATGGACAGCTCGTCGATGCCGAGCCCGAGCAGCAGGACCGCGGTGCGCGGATCGCCGGCCATCTCGCCGCAGATCCCCACCCAGCGTCCGGCCGCCTGGCCGGCCGCGATCACGTGCTGGATGCCGCGCAGCACCGAGGGCTCGAGCGGCTCGTAGAGTCCGCTCAGGCGTTCGTTGTCGCGATCTATGGCCAGGGTGTACTGGATCAGATCGTTCGAGCCGATCGACAGGAATTGCGCTTCGCGCGCCAGATGATCGGCGAGCCACACCGCGCTCGGCGTTTCGATCATCAGCCCGATTTCGAGATTCGCGTCGTGCGCGGTTTTCGCATTCGCCAGCTCGTCGCGCACCTGGTCGCACAGCGCCCGCGCGCGGCGGAACTCCTCGAGCGTCGTCACCATCGGGAACATCATGCGCACCCGTCCGTGCGCACTGGCCCGATAGATCGCGCGGATCTGGGTGCGGAACATCTCGGGGTGATGGAGCGCGAGGCGGATGCCGCGATAGCCGAGGAACGGATTGCTCTCGTGCGTGGTGCCGAGGTAGGAAGCGACCTTGTCGCCACCCAGATCCATGGTGCGGAAGATCACCGGCCGCGGCGCCATGCGCTCGGCCACGCGGCGATAGGCACGGTACTGCTCCTCCTCGCTCGGCATCTCGAGCCGGCCGAGATAGAAGAACTCGGTGCGGAACAGCCCAATGCCGTCGGAGCCCGCTTCCAGCACCTGATCCACGTCCTCGGGCAGCTCGATGTTGGCCGACAGCTCGACCCGGCGGCCGTCGAGAGTCGCGGCCGGCTCGGCGCGCATGGTTTCGAGCGCGCTCGATTCCTGCTCGAGCGCCTCCCGGCGCGTGGCGTAGAAGCGCGCGGTGTCGGGATCGGGCCGCACCTCGACGCAGCCGACGTAGCCATCCACCGCCGCCAGATCGCCGCTCCGCACCTCGGGCATGATGCCGCGTGCGCTCACCACCGCCGGGATGCCGCGCCCGCGCGCGACGATCGCGCCGTGCGAGGTGCGGCCGCCCACCTCGGTGACCACGCCGAGCACCCGGGTGCGGTCGAGCAGCGCGACCTCGCTGGGGCCGAGGTCGTGTGCCACCAGCACCGCCGGGCGCTCGATCAGGGGCAGCGCGCGCGAGCCCTCGCCCAGCAGGTGGCGCAGCACGCGCCGCGACACGTCCACCAGGTCGTCGCGGCGCTGCTTGAGATATTCGTTCTGCATGTGGTCGAACCTGGCGACCATGCCGCGCATGTAATTGCGGAACACCCAGGCGGCGTTCAACCCCTGGCCTCGCACACCCTGCTCGACGGCGTGGCGCAGCTCCGGGTCGTCGAGGATCATGAGGTGCGCTTCGTAGATGGCCGCCTCGTCACGACCCAGCTCGGTCGCGATGCCGTCACGGATCTGAGTGAGGTCCTCGTGGGAGCGATCCAGCGCCTCACGGAAACGCCGCAGCTCCTCGTCGGCGCGCTCGGCGGGCACCGGGGTCTCGTGCACCTGCAGATCCTCGCGCTCGAAGCGGAACACCGGCCCGACGCCGATGCCCGGCGAGGCGGCGATGCCGTTGAATTTCACGGCTCCCCCCCGAACTTGCCGTCCACCAGCTCGGTCAGAGCGGCGATCGCCTGCGTCTCGTCGGGGCCGTCGACCTTGACGCGAATCGTGCTGCCCTCTTCGGCCGCCAGCATCATCACGCCCATGATGCTCTTGCCGTTCACCTCGAGATCATCGCGGCTCACCATCACGTTGGACTGGAACTTGGCCGCGGTCTTGACGAACAGAGCGCACGCGCGCGCGTGGAGCCCCAGCTGATTGCGAATCAGCAGCTCGGTCTCGGTCATCGCGCTCCTCGCCCCGGCTTCATCGGAACCACACCGCGATCAGGCACAGCGCGCCCAGCCCCAGCGCCCACTCGGTTGGCGAAGGACGTGGTCGCAGTGCGGCGAGGAATCCGAGCCCGAGTCCCGCGCCGAGCGTGGCTTCGAATACCAGCAGGTGCGGCTCGCCGCCCGGCGCGATGATCCAGGCGAGCAGGACACCGATCAGCGCGGCCCCGAGCGCGTTCAGGAGCCGAGTCAGGCTCTCGAGCTGCCGGCGCAGCGCGCCGCTGAGCACCGCCGGGCCCAGCTGATAGCCCCAGCGCACCCCGAGCACACGCAGCCCCAGATGCGGAATGTTGTAGGCGATCCACATCACCAGCGCCGCGATCGGATGCCCGGCCAGCGCCGCCCAGATGCCGAGACAGGCGGCCACCGGTCGCAACGTGAACCAGAACAGGCGATCGCCCATCGCCGCGAGCGACGAGCCGAGCACGCTCTTGACGCGCGCGATCGCCTCGCCATCCGGACCGTCGCCGGCCGCGCGCCGCTCCTCGAGGGCCGCCACCGCGCCCAGGGCCAGCGAGGCGAGGGTCGGCTGCGTGTTGAAGTAGGCGGTGTGCTCCGCCAGCCGCTCGCAGCGGACCGCGGGATCGGGATAGAGGCGATCGAGCGCCGGCTCCAGCGCCCATGCCCAGCCGATGCCCTGCTGGCGCTCGAAGTTCCAGGTGGCCTGGAGCAACGAGGCGCGCAATGCCATCCTCCACAAGTCCCCCTCGCGAAGCCGTCCGCTCACGGTGTCCTCACCACCAGGAACAGCCATGCCGAGAGCAGCGCGAGTCCGAACAACGCGGCGCGCGCCAGCCGGCGCTGCAGGAATGCCTGAAGTAGTTGAGCGAGACCGAGCCCCAGCCACAGCGGCTGCGCGATCGCCCAGGCGCGCGACAACCGAAGCGATTGATTCGCCACCAGGCCGTGAAGAGTTCGAGTCCCGAGTCCCAGCGCAAGGGCCGTGAAACCTACACCGACTCCAAACGCGAGCACAACGCCGGCCCACTGCGCCTGGCCGAGCGCGCGCTCGTGCCCGGCGCGCAGCTCCGCCTCGCACCAGCGCGCCAGCGATTCGTTGCGCCTCCGCTGCCACTTGAGCAGCGGCACCGAGAGCTTCGCGGTGACCAGCCCGGCCAGCACTCCGAGCAGAGCGCTCGAGGCACGCGACATCTCGAACGGTTCCTGCCCGGCCAGCGACAGCGCCAGTCCCGTCCCGATCACGCCGCCGGTCGCGTAGTCCTCGGGCGTGCGCGCGCCGACTGGAAGAGTGCTCGCGGCCAGGAGCTGCAGCACGATCCCGACCTCCAGCGCGGTCTTCCAGTCTCCCCACCACCAGCCGAGCAGCGCCGAGGTGACGAGCGGCTGGGAGAACAGTGTCTGCGCCACCGGAGTCGCGTCGACCGCGGCCACCCCGCCGAGCAGGAACGTGAGCAGCAACGTGCGCGTCACGACGCCTTCCGGTGCGAGGGCCGCACGTTGAACCGGAGCGCCCAGGGTCGATCCGGCGCCAGCTCCACCGGAAAGGTCCAGCGGACCTCGACGCCCTGGAAGACGCGCTCGGCGCCGGCCTCGGAGAGCGAGACCGTGTCGATCGGCGCGCGGCGAAGCTGCGCCTCGCGGCTGGTCTCGACCTCCAGCCGGCGACCCGCCCATTCGTCGACGAAGCCGACGCACGTGACTCCGACATGGCTGGCGGCGGCACCCGGCGCCGGCGGATCGGCGCGCCGCCCGTTCACCTCGATCCAGCGATCCTCGGCCTCGCGCACGTGGAGCGCGACGTTGAGCTCGACGGTGAGCTCGCCGCGGCGCGCCCTCGAGGAGCGCAGGGCGTACTGGACCTCGAGGCCACCGTGACGGTCCGAGCGGTACTGCTTGTCGATCGCCGGCCACTCCCCCTCGGCGAGACTCGCGCTCACCGACTGCTTCGACACCGTCAGCCGTGCGCGCGAATCACTCGCTCCGAATGCCGCGCCGTCCTCGCGCCAGCGGTCGAGGAACCAATCGCGCAGATGGTCGTCGTACTCGGCCAGCAGCCTGGCGAGCCCCGGCTCCTTGAGCCGGATCGCGGCGTGGATGGTTTCGCCCTCGCCGCCGCCGACTTCGGCCGACGCAAGCTTCTCGTGATAGTGCTCGAGCCGCTGCGCCAGCGTGTCGGTCCAGCTCCACCGGGCGGCGCGATCGTCGAAGCCCCACAACCGGCCGCCGCGTGCGGAAATCCATGCCGCCCAGCGCGGACCCTCGAGCAGACCGTCTTCCCAGCCGTCGAGATCCACGTCGCTCCGCTCGGTATGGAGGCCACGCACCCCCAGGGATTCCGCGGCGATCAGTTCGTGATAGGCGGCGGCCCGCAGATGCGGCAGATAGAGTCCGCCGAACACGCCGTGCCAGTAGGGGCAGTTGCACTGCGAACGCCACAGATGAGTGCGTGCTCGCGCTCGAGCCGGGCCGGCCGGCGCCGAGCGCGACAACCGGCGCGAGGCGCGCAGCATGCGCTTGTGCAGGCGGTTGGCCTCGGGGTAGCGCGACAGGAAGCCGCGCCAGTGGCCACCGCGCAGGAGATCGCGCGCCCCCTCGCCCGCCACCGGCTCGAGCCGCGCCGCGGCCTGCTCGTAGGTCGCCTGCGCCTCGGGCGGCAGCGACCACTCCTCCATCTCGTGATAGGAAGCGGTCGGGAGATAGACGGGACCGCGTGCCGGGAGCCGGTCGATGACCTCCGACGGGGTTCGCAGCCGAATCCACGGCGAGGCTTCGAGCGCCCTCGCGAACGACTCCAGCCATCCCTCGTCGTAGCAGCGCGCGCGAGTTCCGGGCCACGAGCCGAATTTCTCGCCGTCGTCGCCCAGCACCGCGACACGATCGGGCCCGCCGCGGGCGGCGCGAGCCAGCAGCTCGACGGTGGCCTCGGGCTCGGCAAACGGAATCGCGTAGCGCAGCTCGCGATGAATCGGCAGCAAGCGGAGCGCGAGCCCCTGGTCCTCGGTGAGAAACGGGCTCCACAGCTCCTCGCGCTGGAGGCCGGCGGCCACGAAGTGGGCGTCGTCCACCGCGGTGTACTCGATGCCGGCCTCGGCCAGGCTCGAGGCCAGCGACGGCTCCCAGACCCGCTCGGCCAGCCACAGCCCGCGCGGGCGCACGCCCAGACGGCGCTCGATCCATTTCGTCATCGCCAGGATCTGTCCCCGCCGATCGCGCTCGGGGATCACCGGCAGGATCGGTTCGTAGAATCCCCCGCTCCATGGCTCGATCTGGCCGCGCTCCACCAGTGCGCGCAGCCGCTCGAGATACTGGGGCTCCTGTTCTTCCAGCCATTCGAGCAGCGGACCGCTGGTGTGGAGCGCGAGGCGGAACGCGGGATGGGCCTCGAGGAACTCGAGGAAGGGCGCATAGGCGTCGCGGTAGACGCCGCGGAAGACATGGTCGAAGTTTCCGACCGGCTGATGATCGTGGACGATCATCACCAGGGTAACTTCGTTATCGGGCGACCGCCCACCGGAGGGGGAAGCGGCGGGACCTTCGCTCACGAGGCGGCCAGCTCGGGAACCAACTCGCGCAGCGGCAGCGGCCGCGAGGCGGGAACGTCCTGCGCCAGCAGCGCGACGCCACGCGCCAGCAGGGATCGCGCCGCGGCGCGATCGCGCTCGTCGAGGTAGAGATATTCGTTGACCTTGATCTTCCCGGGCGCGTAATGGAGCCCGCCGAGCGTGAAGGAAGGGATCGCGGCACCGGCCTCCACCAGCGCGAGCGCCGACTGGAGATTGCGAACCAGCAGGAATGCGGTGCCGGGTGCGGCGGCCTCGGCGGCGTAGCCGGCGGCGGCCTGAGCGATCGTCCAGACGCTCACCTCGGAGTCGGGCGCGGCGGACTGCAGCAGCTCGCGCTCCCAGGAATCCGCGGCGCTCGCGTCGTCCGCCACCACGATGCGCCGGGGATTCAGGCGCTGGCCCCAGGCGATCAGCACCTGGCCGTGGATCAGGCGGTCATCCACGCGGTGCAGGATCCAGCTCATGCCGCCGAGGGGAACTGAAGCCGGATGGAATCCTGGCCCTTCTTCTGAAGGCGCTCGGCCAGCTCGCGCACGCCGAACTTGTCGCGGTTGTGCAGGTAGTCGAGCAGGATCGGAAGATTGAGTCCGCTCACGACCACGATGTCGCCGTGTTCACGCGCCGCCCGTAGCCCGCACAGGTGGCAGGATCCACCGAAGAAATCCGTGAACACCAGACCGCCTTCGCGCCAGCCTTCGACCCGATCCTCGATCTCGGCTTCGAGCGCCTCCTTCGACAGGCCCTCGTTGCTCATGGTCGCGACCCCCTGCACCTCCCCGTAGACCTGGGCCGCCGCGCGCAGCAGTGCGGCGGACAGATCGGCGTGCATCACCAGCAATGCGGGGACCATGGCTACTCCGTGTCTTCTCGAACCCAGGCGCGGGCCGCGCTCTTGCGCTTCATGATCTCGATCAGGTGCTGGTTCAGGCGTTCGGCCGGCGAGTAGCCACCGTACACCTTCACCAGATAGTTGAGGGCGATCACCTCGGCGATCACGGTGATGTTCTTGCCCGGCGTGATCGGCACCTCGACCAGCGGAATCTGCACGTCGAGAATCGAGGTCTTGTGCTCGTCGAGCCCGATGCGCTCGTAGTCGGCCTCGCTCGACCATTCGCTCAGCCGCACCTCGACTTCGACGCGCTTCTGCAGGCGAATCGAGCGGATGCCGAAGACCGCCTGGACGTCGATGATGCCGAGGCCGCGAATTTCCATGTGGTGCCGGAGCAGCTGGTTGCCGCTGCCGATCAGCACGTCGCCGTGCCGGCGAGTGATGGTGACCACGTCGTCGGCCACCAGCCGGTGACCGCGCTCGACCAGATCGAGCGCGGTCTCGGACTTGCCGATCGCGCTACGCCCGGTGAACAGCAGCCCGCAGCCGTAGACGTCGACCAGCGAGCCGTGCACCGACAGTTGTGGCGCGAACATGTGGTCGAGGTACGCGGTCAACGAGTGGATGAAGGGCGTGGTGCTCTGCGGCGTGCGCAGCACCGGCACCTGGTTGCGGTTGGCCTGCTGGAGCAGGTATTCGGGCACCTCGAGCCCCTTGCAGACCACGATCAGCGGCATGTCGAACTGGAACAGCCGATCGAGCGCCTGGCGCACCTGGTCGGCAGTGAGAGACGACAGATAGGTCAGCTCGGTCTGGGCGAGGATCTGGATGCGCTCGGGGAGGAAGTTCTCGACGAAGCCCATCAGCGCCATGCCCGGGCGGTGGATGTCGCTGACGGTGATCTCGCGCCGGGAGGCCAGCGATTCGGTGAGCTGATCGAGCTGCAGATCCTGTCGCTCATCCTCGAAAAGTCGAGCCGCGCTCAGGGATTCCACGAATCAGTCCTCGGCTTCCTCGTCCTCGGCCCACGAATCCGCGCCGGCGCGCCCCGGCTGGATCTCGTGATTCACACGCTGATGATTGGTACGACGGTCCTTGAACCGCCGCAACTGTTCCTCGAGCCGGTCGATCACGCCTTCGATCGACGCCCGGAGCTCGGTGGATTCCTCGCGGCACACCAGTTCGTGATGATCCAACCGCAGCGTGATTTCGGCAACGTGCCGGGATCTTTCGCCGGTCACGGTCAGATGGACTTCTCGAATGTCCTGGGCGAACCGGCCGGCACGCTGCAACTTGGCCTGCGCCAGCTCTCGAAGCTCGGGGCTGATCTCGCAATGTCTTGCGGTCGTGCTGATCTGCATCGGTGACCTCGTCCGGCCTGACAGCCGGTGCCGCCGGCGCGAACCGCCGGCGCGACGTGGATCAGGCCACCCGCCTGCGGAAGCGGGCCGGCAGGATGTTGAGCTGCTCGCGGTACTTTGCGACGGTCCGGCGAGCGATCTTGAGCCCGCGATCATGGAGGATCTTCGCGATCGCGTCGTCGGAATAAGGGTTCTTCTTGTCCTCCTCGTCGATGAGCGTCTTGATGGTGTTCTTCGCGGTTCGCGCCGAGACGTCCTCCCCGTCCGTCGTTTCCAGCCCGCTGGAGAAGAAGAACTTCAGCTCGAACACGCCGCGCGGCGTCTGCACGTACTTGCCACTGCACACGCGGCTCACGGTGGATTCGTGCATGTCGATCTGGCGCGCGACCTGCTGCAAGGTCAGCGGCCGCAGAAATGCAATGCCCTTGTCGAAGAATTCGCGCTGCTCGCGGATGATGCAGTTCATGACCTTGATCATCGTGCGCCGGCGCTGCTCGATGGTCTGAATCAGCCAGCGCGCGGAGTTGAGTTTGCCCTGAATGTACTCGCGCGTCTCCTTCTCTCCCGCCGAGCACTCGGACTTCTTCTTCTCGCGCAGCACGCTTTCGTAGGCGGAGGAGATCCGCAGCCGTGGCAGGTGCCGGTCGTTGAGCATCACGACGTATTCGTCGTCCACCCGCTCGACCAGCAGATCCGGAACCACATACTTGGGATCCTCGCTCGACACCTGGAGCCCCGGCCGGGGATTGAGCGTCGCGATCACGTCCGCCGCCACCTGTACCTCCTCGACCGACACCTTGAGCTGGCGCGCGATCTCGGGGAAGCGCCGGTTCACCAGGTGGTCGAACTGATCGTGGATCAGTCGCCAGGGCAGCGTGTCCTTCTCGTTACGCGCCTCCAATTGGATGAGCAGACACTCGCGGAGGTCCCGCGCCCCGACCCCGGGCGGCTCGAGCGCCTGGATCACGCGGAGCACGGCTTCACATTCCTCCAACGTTCGCCCGGTGGCCTGCGCCACCTCATCGAGCGGCGTCGCCAGCCAGCCGCGTTCGTCGAGCGACCCCACCAGGAATTCGGCGAGCTGCATGGTCGGCTCCGGCAGACTCAGGAAGTGAAGCTGCTCGAGCAGACTGTCGGCCAGACTGGTGCGCGTGATCTGCACCTTCTCGAGGAACTCCTCGCTCACCTCGCTCTGCGGCACGTAGGGGCGATCGAACGAGCCTTCCTGCAGGTACTCGGTCCAGTCCACCGGATCCTCTTGGGCGGGATCGTCGGACTCCTGATTGGCGGTCTCCTCGGGCGCGTCTTCCTTGGCCAGGTCCTCGCTCTCGGTGACTTCGTCCACTTCCTCGAGCAGCGGGTTCTGCATGATCTCCTGCTTGAGGATCGCCTGCAGCTCGAGAGTCGGGACCTGGAGGAGCTTCAGGGCCTGCTGCAGGCGCGGCGTCATGATCAGCGCCGGCCGCAGGCTCATGTTCAGCGAGTGTTTCATTTCCATGGGAAGGTCCCGATCTAGAGGGTGAACCGCTCGCCGAGATAGATCTTGCGGGCTTCGGAATCGTTGGCCAGCTTTTCCGCGGTGCCCTGCAGCAGGATCCGGCCCTCGTACATGATGTAGGCGCGGTCGGTGATTCTCAGCGTTTCGCGCACGTTGTGGTCGGTGATCAGCACCCCGAGTCCGCGGTCACGCAGGCGCCCGACGATGTCCTGGATCTCCGACACCGCGATCGGGTCGATGCCGACGAACGGCTCGTCGAGCAGCATGTAGGACGGTTCGCGCGCCAGGGCGCGCGTGATCTCGACCCGCCGCCGCTCGCCGCCCGAAAGCTTGTTGGCCTGCCGGGTGGCAAGGTGCGAGAGATTGAGATCTTCGAGCAGCCGCGCCAGGCGCTGCTCGCGCTCGGCGTGGGGCATCTTCATGGTCTCGAGCACCGCCATGACGTTGTCGCGCACCGACAGCCGGCGAAAGATGCTGGGTTCCTGCGCGAGATAGCCGAGCCCGCGCCGCGCGCGCCGGTACATCGGCTCCTGAGTGATCTCCTCGCCCTCGAGCAGAATGCGTCCGCTGTTGGGTCGCAGCAGTCCGACGATCATGTAGAACGAGGTGGTCTTGCCGGCACCGTTCGGGCCCAGCAGTCCCACCACCTCCCCGCGCCGGACGCGGATGGTGACGTCGTTGACCACCCGCCAGCGGCCGTAATAGCGAATGAGATTCTCCGCCACCAGGCCCTCGTTCACGGGCAGCGGGAGCTCGGAAGGCGTGGCGTTCACTTGGTTGGCTTCCTCGGCCCCAGCAGGTCTTCCGACTTGGAGTGCACGGTGGCCTGCACTTTCGAGCGGAACTTGAAGTGCTTCAGCTCGGGATCGCTCTCGAAACCCACGCCGGTCAGCACGTCGCCGGCGCGCTCCACGCGCACCAGATCGTCGGATTGGACCTTCTGTTCGCGATTGAGGAAGTGCATGACCTGGGTGGACATCCGGGTGCCGTCCGAGCTCTGGAGAACCACGTTGCCGCGTGCAGTCATGTCACGGGTGAGCTGATTGATCTCGCCCTCGCGCGCGGTGAGTTGCGAGGTGCGCGTGGACTTCTCGTCGTAGAAGTCCACCCGAACGCCGCGAGCCGTGATGAGGTTCTTCACGTCGTACATGGCGGCGTACTGGGCGAACAGCCTCCACTCGACCGCGCCCTGATTGGTTTCGGTGAGCGAAAAATCCTGGACCTCCTGGTCCGGCAGTTCGCCGGTCTTGCCCGACATGCCCACCGTGCGGCGTTCGCCGCAGCCCACCGCCATCAACGCCGCGAGCCCCAGCCCGAGCGCGGCCAGCAGCACCCGGCCGCGGTGGCTGCCGGGGGGCGCCCTGCGGGCGTGATTCATGCCAGTTTCTCGGGGTCCGGTCATGACGTGGAACCCACGCTAGCAAAGGGTTTGCCGAGCATCAAGCACAGTGTGTGCCAGCGGTCGATGGGCCTGCAATCACAAAAGGTTATCGACTCAACCCCCGCCGGCCTTGAAGACTTTCTGACGCGAGTCGTCACGCCTTCGTCGCCCCGGTGGGCAGGGTCACAGACCGGGCAGGCGCGGCGCGACACTCCTATAGATGAGGCGTCCTCCAATCCGCTCGATGCCGGGGGTGGCGGAGTGCGGCTCGGCATGGGAAGCATCCCGAACATGCTCGACGGGCACGCCCCTCGACACCACCGCGTCGGCGAGCAGGCGGCGGTGGCACTCGCGCCAGTCGGCTTCCGCACACATCACCGCCGTGCGGCGGCCGGCCGCGATCGCGAGCAGGGCATCGAGCGCCGCGACGAACTCGGGCGTCTCCATGTGGTCGGCGAAGCCGCGCATCCAGCCGGTCGCGAGCCCGAAATGGGGCGAGTCGGGCCGCGGTTCTCGATGGCCGCCGAGCGCTTCGAGATGGGCGTAGCCGATGCGCTGAGCGGCGAGCCACTGCTCGAGCGCCGCGCTGGAGAAGTGCGGGTTGCGACGCGATCGCGGGAACCGGCGAACGTCGGCGAGGTGCTGGATGCCGTGCGCGCGCAACAGCGCGCCGAACTCCTCGAGCGCTCGGTTCGAGTGACCGATCGTGAGCAGGGCCTGCGGCACGGCGGCGAACCCGCGAGGCGCGAGGACTAGCTCGCCCGCAGGCAGTCGTGGAGATGGAGGATGCCGATCGGGCGTCGCGCATCGTCCACCACCACCAGGGCCGTGATCGGCCCGGCCGGACGCTCCTCCATCGCTCGCACCGCCGCGGCGACCAGCGAGTCGGGTCCAATCGTGCTCGGCGCGGGATTCATCACGTCGCCGGCGGTGAGCCCCCAGGGATCGGCGTGCTTCATCAGGATGCGTTTGAAGTCCCCGTCGCTTACCACCCCCGCCAGCGCGCCGGCGCCGTCCACCACCACCGTGACGCCGAGCCGCTTGTTCATGATCTCGAGCATGACCTCGCGAAGCGTGGCCCGCTCCCCCACGCGCGGCAGCGCGTCGCCGTCGTGCATCAGCTCCTCGACTCGGCGCGACGCGGTGCGCCCGATCACTCCTCCCGGATGCAGGAAGCGGAAGTCGTCAGCGGTGAAGCCGCGGCGCTCGAGCAGCGCCACCGCCAGGCAGTCGCCCAGCACCTGCACCAGCGTGATGCTGGTGGTGGGCGTGAGATCCATCGGGCAGGCCTCGCGCACCGGTCCGGTGACCAGCGTCACCCGTGACTTCCGCGCGAGCGGCGACTGCGGCGTGGCGACGATGCTGACCAGCGGAATGCCGATGCGCTCGAGATAGGGCAGCAGCGCCACCAGCTCCTCGGAGCCACCGCTCTTCGAGATGAACAGCGCGACGTCTCCCGCGGCGAAGAGGCCGGCGTCGCCGTGCAAGGCGTCGGCGGGATGCAGGAACACTGCGGGGGTCCCGGTGCTGGTCAGGGTCGCGGCGAGCTTGTGCGCGATCAGCCCCGACTTGCCGACTCCCGACACCACCAGCTTACCGCGGCATCCGGCCAGCAGGTCGACGGCGGCGAGGAACTCGTCGCCCAGCTTGCCCTCGAGCGCCGCGACCGCCGCGGCTTCGGTGCGCACCACCTCGCGCGCCAGCTCGATCAGATCGCGGGTGGCCTTCATTCGAGGGCCCCTCTCCCGCAGATCCTCAAGGCAACACCTCGTAGCGCTTCAGCACCTGGTCCCAGACGCCGTTGTGTCGCAACAGCATCTCCACCACCTCGCGCACGGCGCCGAAACCGGCACGGTGGCGCGTGATCGTGTGGGCGAAGCGATGCAGCTCCTCGGATGCGTCGGCCACCGCGATCGGCCAGCCCACGCGCCTGAGCATCGCCACGTCGGGCAGATCGTCGCCGACCATCGCGCATTCGTCCCAGTTGGCACGTTCGCGCGCCAGCACCTTCTCGGCGACCGCGACCTTGTCTTTCACCCCCAGATAATTCTCGAGTTTGAGATCGCGCATGCGTGCCTCGACCGCCTCGGAGCTGCGCCCCGAGATCACCACCGGCAGGAGGCCCAGATCGCGGGCCCATTCGAGCGCGAGGCCGTCGCGCACCCAGAAGTGGCGCAGGTCGCCGTCCTTCGAGAAACCAATGATGCCGTCCGTGAGCGTGCCGTCGACATCGAGGAACAGGATTTTGACCTTCGCGGCGACCCCGCCCGGGCCGCCCGCCTTCGAACCCGCTCGAGCTGCCGCCGCGGGCTCAGGCATGGGGCGAGGTGGCGACGGTTTCGCGAACGCGAAGCGCCTCGTCGAGGAACGATTCGGCGAGCGCGAGCGGCAGCTGGGTCGCGGCGTCGGACTTGGCGCGCGGTGGATCCGGGTGCGTCTCGAAGAACAGGCCGTCGATGCCGCACGCCACCGCTGCGCGCATCAATGGGAACGCGAAGCGGCGATCGCCGCCGCTCTCCCTGCCGCCGGGCTTCTGCAGGCTGTGGGTCGCGTCGTACACCACCGGCCAGTTGAGCTCGCGCATGGTGACGAGCCCGCGCATGTCCACCACCAGATCGTGATAGCCAAAACTGGTGCCGCGCTCGGTCAGCATCAGGCGATCGCAACCCGCGGCCACCAGCTTCTCGACCACGTTGGCCATGTCATCGGGGGCCAGGAACTGACCCTTCTTCACGTTGACGGCGAGTCCGGTGCGCGCCGCGGCGGCGAGCAGCGCGGTCTGGCGCGACAGGAATGCCGGGATCTGCAGCACGTCGGCGACTTCGGCGGCGGCCTCGATCTCGCTCTCGGCGTGCACGTCGGTGAGCACCGGAATGCCCAGCTCGTGCCGCACGCGACCCAGGACGCTGAGCGCCTGAGCGAGTGGCAGCCCCTCGAACGACGAGGCGCTCGAGCGGTTGGCCTTGCGATACGACGCCTTGAAGATCAGCGGCAGGCCGCGCGCCTCGCACGCCGATTTGAGGCGCGAGGCGACCTCGAAGCACATCTCCTCGCTCTCGACCACGCACGGGCCGGCCAGGATGCAGAGCCGCTCGGCGCCGATCTCGGCGCCGCCGACGTGGAAGGATCTCACGCGCGCCGCCGGGCTTGGGTCAGCGTGGTGGGCTCGAGCGCCGCGGCCCCGCGTCGCACACGGCGGCGTTCGATCGATGCCCGAACGAAGTCGACGAACAGCGGATGCGGCTCGTGCGGGCGGGACTTCAACTCGGGATGGAACTGCACCGCCAGGAACCAGGGATGATCGGGCAGCTCGATGATCTCGACCAGTTCGCGACCGACGCACTTGCCCGAAAGAACGAGCCCGCGCGACTGGAGCTGCGCGGCATAACGGTTGTTGAACTCGTAGCGGTGGCGATGGCGCTCCTCGACCTCGGTCCTGCCGTAGGCGCGCGCGGCCAGGCTGCCTTCCTTGAGCGTGCAGCGATAGGCGCCGAGCCGCATCGTCCCGCCCTTTTCGGCGATGCCGGCCTGATCGGCCATGAGGTCGATGACCTTTTGCGGCGAAGCGGGATCGAACTCGGCCGAGTTGGCCTCGGCCCACCCCACCACGTGGCGCGCGAACTCGATGGTCGCGACCTGCATGCCGAGGCACAGCCCGAAATACGGCACGCTCTTCTCGCGCGCGTATTGAGCCGCCAGGATCTTGCCCTCGATGCCGCGTTCGCCGAATCCACCGGGAATCAGGATGCCGTCGACCTCGTCGAGCAGCGTGGCGGCGCCCTGGGTCTCGACCTCTTCGCCCTCGACCCAGCGCAGCGTGACTTTGGCACGATTGGCGGCGCCGGCGTGGACGAACGCCTCGATCATGCTCTTGTAGGCGTCGCGCACGTGCGTGTACTTGCCGACGATCGCGATTTCGCACTGCTGAGCGGGGTTCTTGACGCGCGCCAGGAAGTCGTCCCAGCTCCTGAGGTCCGGGTCGGCCGCTTCGAGTCCCAGCTCGCGCACCACCAGCGCGTCGAGCCCGCCGTCGTGGAACACCCTCGGAACTTCATAGATCGAGCCGACGTCGGTGGCCGCGATCACGGCTTCGGTCGGCACGTTGCAGAACAGCGCGATCTTCTCGCGCACGTCGGTCGGCATCGGCCCTTCGCTGCGGCAGAGCAGGATGTCGGGCTGGATCCCGATCTGCAGCAGCTCCTTGACCGAGTGCTGGGTGGGCTTGGTCTTCATCTCGCCGGCCGCCTTGATGAACGGCACCAGCGTGACGTGCACGAACAGCACGTCGCGACGATTCTCGAGCTTGAGCTGCCGGACCGCTTCGAGGAACGGCAGCGACTCGATGTCGCCGACCGTGCCGCCGATCTCGACGATCAGCACCTCGGCCTGGGTGGTGAGCGCCAGCCCGGTGATGCGGCGCTTGATCTCGTCGGTGACGTGGGGGATCACCTGCACCGTGCGTCCCAGATAGTCGCCTCTGCGCTCCTTGGAGAGAATCGAGTCGTAGATCTGGCCGGCGGTGACGTTGTGGCTGCGCGTCACCGAGATGTTGGTGAAGCGCTCGTAGTGGCCGAGGTCCAGGTCGGTCTCGGCGCCGTCGTCGGTCACGAACACTTCGCCATGCTGGAACGGGCTCATGGTCCCGGGGTCGATGTTGAGATAGGGGTCCAGCTTCTGGAGCGTCACGCGCAGGCCGCGCGATTTGAGCAGCAGTCCCAGCGACGCCGCGGCGATTCCCTTGCCGAGCGACGAAACCACGCCGCCAGTCACGACCACGATCTTGGCCATGTCCCGTCCTTCCCTGTTCAGCGCGGGCTCCTGGGCCCGGCGCGGAATCGAACCCAACGAAAAATGCGGGCCGCGCCCGCCGTCGGTTTCTGCCGGAGAGGCTGGGCGCGACTCCGCTCGGGGAGTCTCGCCGAAGAGGGCGGCGGGCGCAAGCGGGGCCCGGGCGCGTGAAATCGGGCCGCCGACTGGTTCCGGAACCAGTCGGGCGACCCCGTTACATGCTCTGGAGCATGTGAAATGAGGAGGTTGCCTTCCGGGAGGACATTTCACGGGCTGACCTGAGATCCGTCGGGGACGGCGAACCCGCCGTGCGGCGGGTTGAAGGGACCGCGGTCGGGTAGACCGATTTGGATCCAGATCCAATTTGGACGGGGCGGCGAGCCCGCCCCGGGGAGTGCGGGGCGAGCCGTGCAGGCGCCCGATCGCGTCCTGAGCTACTCTGCGCCGCCATGGCTGCCCCCCTGCGCCTGATGGCGGTCCTCGCCCACCCCGACGACGAGTCGCTCGGCTTTGGCGGCACGCTCGCCAAGTACGCGGCCGAGGGCGTCGAGACGTATCTCGTGACTGCGACGCGCGGCGAGGCCGGCCGCTTCCGCGGCTTTCGCGAGCCGCCCGAGCATCCGGGCGCCGACGCGCTCGCCAGGATCCGCGAGGGCGAGCTGCGCGAGGCGGCGAAGACGCTCGGTATTCGCGAGCTGGCGTTGCTCGACTACAAGGATCAGCTGCTCGACCGGGCCGAGCCGCGGGAGGCGATCGGCAAGATCGTCGCGCACATGAGGCGCTGGCGTCCGCAGGTGGTGATGACCTTCGATCCCGAGGGCGGCTACGGGCACCCCGATCACATCGCGATCTGCCAGTTCACGTGCGCCGCGGCGGCAGCATCTTCCGATGCCGGCTTCAGGCTGGGTGGCGAGGCGGCGGCGCTCGCGCCCCACGCGATCTCGAAGCTCTACTACATCGCTTGGCCGGCGAGCGCGATGGGCGCTTACGAGGAAGCCTTCCGCAAGCTCACCTCGATGGTGGATGGCGTCGAGCGCGAGTCGAAGTCGTGGCCCGACTGGGCGGTGACGACCGTGCTCGACACGCGCAGCGTGTGGGACACGGTGTGGAAGGCGGTGTCGTGCCACCAGTCGCAGATCACCGCCTACGAGAAGCTCGCGCACCTGTCCCCCAAGAACCACGAGGCGTTATGGGGCTGGCAGTCGTTCTACCGCGTGTTCAGCACGGTGAACGGCGGGAGGAAGCGCGAGACGGATTTGTTCGAGGGGCTGAGGGGGTAGCGCGCGTTACTCGGCGGGCGGCTTCGGGCCGGCGAGGCGCTCCCGGATCCCGAGGCGCTTGAGCTTCATGATCAGGGTGGTGCGCGGAATGCCGAGCGCACGCGCGGCGCTGGTCGGCGAGTGATCGTTCTCGCGCATCGCATGCTCGATGCGTGAGCGCTCGGCCTCGGCCAGCTCTTCGGTGAGCGTCACCGCGACCTCTCTCACCGAGCCCAACTCGAGATGCTCGACCTGGATGGTGTGCTCGGCGAGCGCCACCGCGCGCCGCACCACGCCGACCAGCTCGCGCACGTTGCCCGGCCAGCCGTAGGCGAGCAGCGCGGCGCGGGCCTCGTCGCTCAGCGACAGCTCCGGCTTGGCCATCTTTTTCGACTCGAGACGCAGGAAGTGGTCGACGAGCAGGCCGATGTCGCCGGGACGATGCCGGAGCGCCGGCACTTCGAGCACGCCCTGCGCCAGTCGCCAGTAGAGATCCTGGCGGAAGCCCTCGCCGCGGCCGAGCCGATCGCGCGGCACGTTGGTGGCGGCCACGACGTGCGTCGCCACGTGGCGATTGGTGCTCTCGCCCACGCGGCGGTATTCGCCGCTCTCGAGGAAGCGGAGGAGCTTGGCCTGCATGGCCTCGGACATTTCGCCGACTTCGTCGAGGAATAGGGTGCCGTTGGCGGCCGCTTCGACCATGCCGATCCGCTCGACCACCGCGCCCGAGAACGCGCCGCGCACGTGGCCGAACATCTCGCTCTCGATCATGTCGCGTGGCACCGCCGCGCAGTTGAGCGAGAT